>NZ_JBHUAL010000103.1:0-31800 GCF_042789775.1 Kitasatospora sp. NPDC056800
GGCCCCCCCCTCTAACAAAACACACCTCGTCGGCGGCCGCTTCTTTTGTTTATACCCCACCGCGACCTACGCCCCGGCCCCCGGGGGGGGCCCCCGCCCGCCCCCCCCCGCGGGGCGCGGTCGGGCACGCCCTACGCCTCCGGGTTCGGCCCCGCCGCCAGCTGGGAGAGCGGCACCGGGCAGCCCAGCGGCCGCCGGTCCGGCCCCGGCTCACCCGGGCCGGCCAGGCAGGCCACGGCCGGACCGCACATCCGGCCCTGGCACCAGCCCATTCCGGCCCGGGTGAGCAGCTTCACGGTGCGCGGATCGCCCGCGCCCAGGTCCTCGACGGCCTCCCGGATCGCCGCCACCGGCACCTCCTCGCACCGGCAGACGTCGGTGTCCGGACGCAGCCAGCCGGTCCAGCCGGGGCCCGGCCGGTGCGCGGCGGCCATCAGGTCGGCGAAGGCCCGCAGCCGGGAGCGGCGGCGCAGCAGCGCGGCCGCGGGCCGCTCCCCGGCCACCGCGTGCGCGGCCAGCTCGCCCTCGGCGAGCGCGAGGTCCGCGCCGCCGACGCCGTTGGTCTCCCCCGCCGACCAGAGGCCGGGCACGCTGGTGCGCAGCCGGGCGTCGACCTCCAGCGCGACCGCGCCGTCCGGCCCGGTCACGGTCCGCGCGCCGAGCTCGGTGGCCAGGTCGATCTGCGGCAGCAGGCCGTGGCCGACGGCGAGCGCGTCGCAGTCGATCCGCCGCCCGGTGCCGGGCACCGGCCGCCAGTCGGCGTCCAGCCGGGCCACCGTGACGCCGGTGACCCGGTCCGTCCCGTGCGCCTCGACCACCGCGCTGCGCGGGCGCAGCCGTACGCCGTGCCGCAGCAGCGCACCGCCGTGCCCGGCGCCCTCGACCAGCTTGCCGGGGACGGCCGCCAGCACGCCGGGGCGCCGCGCGTACCCGAGGTAGGCGGTGGCCTCGACCACGGCGGGCACCTCGGCCCCGGCGGTGACCAGCGAGGAGGCCGCCGCGAGCAGCAGCGGGCCGCTGCCGGCCACCACGATCCGCTTCCCGGGCAGCACCAGGCCGGCCTTGAGCATGGCCTGGGCGCCGCCCGCCGTGACCACCCCGGGCAGGGTCCAGCCGGGGAACGGCAGCTGCCGCTCGTACGCGCCGGTGGCGAGCAGCACCGACCGGGTCAGGACGGTGGCCCGGTCGGTGCTCTCCGGTCCGCGGGTGACGTGCACCGCGAAGCCGTCCCCGGTGCGCTCCAGCGCCCAGACCTGGTGCCCGGCCAGGAAGTCGGCCCGCCCGGCGCGCCCGTGCGCGTCGAGCCGGTCGGCCAGCCCGGTGTAGGCGGACCAGTGGTGGTGCAGCCGGTCCGGCCGGGCCGCGCCGAGGCCGGGCGCCGGGTGGCGGTAGTACTGCCCGCCGGTGCTCTGCCCGCCGTCCAGCAGGGCGCAGCGCAGCCCGAGGTCGGCGGCGGTGACGGCGGCGGCCAGCCCGGCCGGGCCGGCGCCGACCACCACGAGGTCGTACGACGGGGCGTCGAGGGGTTCAGACGGCGAGGTCGGCACGGCCGTGGCCCTCCTGGGTGGTGACGGTGGTGCCGGGCTCGGCGGGGAGCAGGCAGGTGCGCTGGTTGGGGCGGCCGTCCACGGTGGCCAGGCAGTCGAAGCAGGCGCCGATCCCGCAGAACGCCCCGCGCGGCTTCCCGCCGACCCGGGTGGTGCGCCAGGCGAGCACGCCGTCGGCCCAGAGCGCGGCGGCGATCGACTGCCCGGGCAGCGCGGGGACGGGCCGCCCGTCGAACTCGATGTGGTGGGCGGGCCCGGGCTCGGCCTCGACCAGCCCGGCGGGGGTGCGGCGGCGCATCGGCGGCCTCTCCAATCTCACGGGTCCAGGAAGGAATCTCACACAGGCCTCGGTCGCAGGCGTCCGGGCCGTCACGCCGTCACTCGGCCGGGAAGCGGTCCGCCCGGAACGGCGCGAGGTCCAGCTCCGGCTGCTTGCCGGTGAGCTGCTCGCTGATCAGCAGCCCGGTCGCCGGGGCCAGCCCGATGCCGGCCCCCTCGTGCCCGCAGGCGTGGTACAGCCCGGGCACCCGGGGGTCCGCGCCGATGGCCGGCAGGTGGTCCGGCAGGTACGGGCGGAAGCCCCGGTAGGCGCGCAGCACGGTGACGTCGGCGAGCACCGGGAAGAGGGCGGCGGCCTGGGCGGCGAGCCGGCTCAGCACCTCCTGGGAGAGCGTGCGGTCGAAGCCGACCCGCTCCCGGCTGGCGCCGATCAGCACCGGCCCGCCCGGGGTGCCCTCGATCACGGCGGAGGTCTCCAGCCCGGCCGATCCGCTGGCCACGTTGGCCACGTAGTCGGCGGCGTAGACCTTGTGCCGCACGACCCGCGGCAGCGGCTCGGTGACCAGCACGAAGCCGCGGCGGGGCAGCACCGGCAGGTGCACCCCGGCCAGCGCGGCCACCTCGCCGCCCCAGGTGCCGGCCGCGTTCACCACGGCGGGGGCGGCCAGGTGCCGCCGGTCGGTCCGTACGCCGCGCACGGCGCCGTCCGGGCCCCGGTCGACGGCGGTGACGCTCTCCCCGGTGATCAGCTCGGCGCCCATCCGGCGGGCCTCGCGCAGCAGGTGGGCGGCGGCGAGGGCGGGCTGGACCTGGGCGTCCTGCGGGTAGTGGAAGCCGCCGGCCAGGCCCTCGGCCAGGTGCGGCTCCAGTTCGCGCAGCCGCTCGCCGGGCACCTCCTCGGCCTCGACCCCGACGGCGCGCTGCCCGTCGGCGAAGGCCCGCAGCGCGTCCTGCCCGGCGGCGGTGGAGGCGACCACCACGCCGCCCTTGGGCTCGTACTCGATCGCCGGGCCGAGCCGCTCGGCGAGGTCGCGCCAGAGCCGGGTGCTGAGCAGGGCGAGGTCGAGTTCGGGGCCGGGCTCCTTGTCGGAGACCAGCAGGTTGCCCTCGCCCGCGCCGGTGGTGCCGCCGGCCACGGGCCCGCGGTCCACGACGGCGACGGCGAGCCCGGCGCGGGCGGCGTAGTAGGCGCAGGCGGCGCCGACCACACCGGCGCCGACCACGACCACGTCCAGGGGAGGTGTCTCGGTCTTCAGCACGCCAGTAATATGTCACATGCCATGCGAGCTGCCAAGACCACCCGCCGAAACCCGGAACCGCCCCGACCAGCGGAAAGCCCCGGCCCACCGCTCGGCAGCGGCGGACCGGGGCTCCCTCAGGCCCTACCGACTCACGTGATGTCGTCCATCTCCTCGCGGCGGGACGCCGGCACCGAGGCGCCGGCCGCCGGGGCCGCCGAGGCCTGGACGGACTCCGCACCGGCCACCGGCTGCACCGAGAGGTCCAGGTGCGAGGCCTCCTCGTCGTCCAGCCCGGAGTCCGGGTTGCGGCGTGCCTTCCGCTTGTCGTTGAAGATCGCGATCGCCACCGCGATGAAGTACAGCGCCCAGATCGGCGCGGCCAGCGCCAGCATGCTCAGCGGGTCGGCGCTCGGCGTGGCGAAGGCCGCGAACACCGTGATGCCCATGACCATGCCGCGCCACCAGCCCAGCAGCCGCTTGCCGCCGACCACGCCGACCATGTTCAGCATCACCAGCAGCAGCGGGAACTCGAAGGCGAGGCCGAAGACCAGCACCATCCGGGTGGCGATGTCGAAGTAGTCCTCGGGCGGCAGGATCGGCGTGGTGTCGTTCGGGGTGAACGAGAGCAGCACGTCGACCGTGGTCGGCAGCACCAGGATGGCCACGGCCACACCGGCCAGGAACAGCGGCGTCCCGCAGATCAGGAAGACGACCGTGTACTTCTTCTCGTGCCTGTGCAGGCCCGGCGCCACGAAGGCCCACACCTGGTAGAGCCAGATCGGCACGGTCCCGACCACACCCGCCGTCAGGGCCACCTTCAGCATCCAGGTGAAACCGGCGGTCAGACCGATGTTCGAGACCTGGGCGCACTTGCCGTGGTAATGCTTGGCCAGCTCCAGGGTTTCGCACCGCGGCAGCGGCTGCAGCAGGAAGTCCTCGATCTGCTTGTGGTAGACCGCCGCCACGATGGTGATCAGCACGATCGCCAGGACCGACTTGACCACGCGGTTGCGCAGTTCCCTCAGGTGGTCGGCGAGGGCCATCCGCCCCTCAGGATCCTTTGACGCCTTCGGCGCCTTGGAGAGCTTGCTCAACCCCGGTCCTCAACTCGTGCGTCGGGGCCCGCCGGTCGGCGGGCCTCCGTGGTCGCGAACGCCGCGCACACGGTGTGCGCGGCGGGCGTCAGGTGCCTCACGTGCGCCGCGCTCAGTGCGGGCGGTCGCCGTCGGGCGCGGAGGCCCCGGCGGAGGGCTCGGTCACCGGACGGGCCGTGGCCGACGCTCCCGGAGCCGCCTGGACGGTCCTGGCCGCGGCACCGTCGACCGGGGCCGGGGCGGGCCGGGACGGCTGCTCGGACTCGCCGTCCGAGCGCATCGCCTGCGCCTCGCTCTTCAGGATCCGCATCGACTTGCCCAGCGAACGCGCCAGGTCCGGGAGCCGCTTGGCTCCGAACAGCACGATGGCGAGGATCACGATCACCACGATCGCGGTCATCGAGATGCGCATGCGCGACCACCTTCAGTCATGGCGGCCCGACGGGCCGTCCGCTGCGGATGGTAACCGCTGCGGATGACGCCACGACGACGGCCGCCCGAACAGGACAGCGGCCCCCGGTACACGGTTCAGGAGCCAACTGAGAGCGTAACCCGCCCCCGCCCGCGCGCAGCAGCCCCCGTACCACCGCGGTCCCGACCGTGCTATGCGGCGGGGACGCTCCGCTCCCCCGCCGGGGCGCCCTGGGCGGGCACCGCGTCCGCCAGGTCCCCGGCCGCCGCGGCCAGCGCCCGCGAGGCCGCGTCCACGCCCTTGGCCAGCGCCCGCACGTCCAGCCAGAGCCGGATCGCGAGGACCCCGAGGACCAGCAGGCCCGCGGTGGCGAGCAGGACGGCGGCGACGAGCATCCAGGACATGCGCCCCAGCCTATACGCGTACTACCCCTCGGCCGGGACGAGCCGCATGGTGCGCACCCCGGCCCCGGTGAGCGCCTCGACGATCTTCTCCCCGGCCGGCTTGCGCACCGCCGCGCCGCACCGCGGGCAGCCGAAGCTGTAGTGCGCCTGGGCCGGGGTGCGACCGAGGGTCAGGCGGAAGTCCTCGGCCGGGAGCTCCACCTTCTCCCGGCACTCGGAGCAGTACACCTTGAATCTGGTCCCGGGTTCCACCGCTCAGACCCGCCCCTCCCCGTAGGCGGCCAGCGCCTCCCGCGCGGCCGAGCGCGCCTGCTCGGCGAGCTCGGGCGGCGAGACGATCCGGCCGTCCCGGCCCAGCCGCAGCGCCAGCGGGCGCAGCTGGGAGGGGTCGGCGCTGCGCAGGGTGATCCGCAGCCCGCCGTCGGGCAGTTCCTCGGCCCGGTCGTGGGTGTAGTACTCGGCCACCCAGCGTCCGCCGGAGGAGACCTCGACGACCACCTCGGGGTCGTCCGCCGCCGGGTTGACCAGCCCGCCGCTCAGGTCGCGCGGCTCACGCCGGGGCGGGTCGGCCGGGACGTCCAGGACGCGGATCTCGGCGACCCGGTCGAGCCGGAACATCCGGTGGTCCTCGGAGGTGCGGCACCAGGCCTCGAGGTAGGTGTGGCCCTCGGTGAGCAGCCGGATCGGGTCGACCTCGCGCTCGGTCATCCCGCCGCGCCCGTGCGAGTAGTAGCGCAGCCAGAGCCGGCGGCCCTCGCTGAGCGCGCGGTCGATGTCGGCGAAGACGTGGCTCTCCGCCTCGAAGGTCACACCGACCCGGGCGCTGCCCTCGGCACTCTCCCCCGCCGCGTTCTCGATCTTGGCGACGGCCCGGGTGAGCGCCTCCCGGTCCCCGGCCCGCAGGCCCGGCAGTCCGGCCACCGCGCGGGCGGCCACCAGCAGCGCGGTCGCCTCGTCGGCGGCCAGCCGCAGCGGCTGGGCGACGTCGTCGACGTTGTGCCACCAGATCCGCTCGCCGTCGGTGTCGATGTCGAGCAGGTCGCCGCCGCGGAAGCTGGTGCCGCACATCGGCAGCACGTTGAGGTCCGCGATCAGCTCGCGCTCGCTGATCCCGAACGCCCGGGCCACCTCGGCGACCTCGGCCCCGGGCCGCTCGCGCAGGTAGGTGACCAGCGACAGCATCCGTCGCGTCTGGTCGATGGCGTTGCTCACGCGCCCACTCCTTCGAAACCCGCGACCGCCCGCAGCCGGTCGACCACATCCGCCCGCAGCTCCTCCGGCCCGAGCACCAGCACGTCCGGCCCGAACTCGGCCAGGTCCGCGCCGAGCCCGTTGCCGTACGGGATCTCCAGCTCGTCCCACAGCTCGTCCACCCGGGTGCTGCCCAGCGCCTTGGTCCGCAGCGGGAAGCCGGCGCCCCGGCGGACCCGGACGGTCGCGGTGGCGGTCGCCCCCTCTCCCGCGAACTTCGCCACGGTGGCCCGGACGTCCACGTGCTCGGGCACGGCGCCGAGGAACGCCCCGGACTTCGCCTTCACCCGGCCGGTGATCCGGCTGAGCCGGAACACCCGGGCGTCGCCCCGGTCGCGGTCGTACCCGGCCAGGTACCAGTGCCCGCGCCAGCACTCCAGCGCCCACGGCTCGACGCTGCGCTGCTCGACGGCGGCGGCACCGGCCTTGCGGTACTCGAAGGTGACCGGACGGCGGTCCCGGGCTGCGGTGAGCAGCGGCTCGAACGCGGCCTCCCGGGCGGGGATGCGCGGCTCCAGGGCGGTCCGGCCCTCGGCCTCGGCGAACGGCACCCCGGCCGCGCGCAGCTTCTGCAGGGCGCCGCTGGCCGCACCGGACATCTTGGCCTGCTGCCAGACCCGGGCCGCCAGGGTCAGCGCGGCCGCCTCCTCGGCGTCCAGGGCGATCTCGGGCAGCCGGTTGCGGTCGGCGCGGGCCAGGTAGCCGAGCTCGCCGTCCAGGGTGCTCTCGTCCACGTCGATCACCAGGCCGAGCTCGCGCAGGTCGTCCTTGTCCCGCTCGAACATCCGGTTGAAGGCGTCCTCGCTGCTGTTCTGCCAGGCCTCGCGGTACGCCTCGATGGATTCCCGCAGCTCCTTCTTGGAGAGCGGACGTCTGGTGTTCATCAGGCACAGGGCGAGATTCATCAGCCGCTCTGCCTTCGCGATCGCCATCGCTGACCCTTCCGGTGTGCCGCGCCGCGCGCGGGGTGCGCCAACCGGGCGATCACCACCCGGCGGGACCGACCGTACCGGTAGCGGTACGCACGGCAAAAGCGGCCTCCCCGAACGCCCCCGGACACGCCCGTGGGCCGGGCCCCCGGAGGGGTCCGGCCCACGGCACGAGCGGGCTCAGACGGCCAGCAGGTCGACCACGAAGATCAGGGTCGAGTGCGGCGGGATCGCCGAGGTCGGCGACTGGGCGCCGTACGCCAGACGCGACGGGATGGTCAGCTCGCGGCGGCCGCCGACCTTCATGCCGACGACGCCCTGGTCCCAGCCCTTGATGACCCGGCCGCCGCCCAGCGGGAAGCGGAACTCGTTGGGGCTCCGGTTCCAGCTGGCGTCGAACTCCTCGCCGGTCTCGAAGGTCACACCGACGTACCGGACGCTGACGTTCTGGCCCGGCTTGGCCTCCGCGCCGTCGCCCACGACGATGTCGCGGATCTGCAGCTCCGTCGGGGCGTCGCCGATCGGGAAGTCGATCTCGGGCTTCTCGTTGAGGTTGACGCTCACAGTCCCTCTTCTCACATTCGCTCTGCTGTCACGACCAAGCGGCGGACGCCCGCACCCGGTCCGTTCGTCCCGGACCACGGTACGGGCGCCCGCCGCCCGTTGGGGACCGGCCACGCGGCCGGACCCGAAGGTCACACGTGCACCATTGTCACCCGAAAGTGGATCAGCCCTGACCGGCGTCCAGGATGTCCACCACGAAGACCAGCGTCGCACCGGGCGGGATGTCGCCCTGGCCCTTGTCGCCGTAGCCCAGCGAGGCGGGGATCACCAGCTCGACCCGGCTGCCGACGGTCTGGCCCTCCAGGCCCTGGTCCCAGCCCTGGATGACCTGGCCGCCGCCGACCGGGAAGGTGAACGCCTGGCCCTTGCTGAGCGAGGAGTCGAACACCTTGCCGCTGGAGAACAGCGCGCCGGTGTACTGGACGACGACCTTCTCGCCCTTCTCCACCTTCGGCCCGGTGCCCTTGATCAGGACGTGCGACTTCAGCTCGGTCGGGTCCTTCGCCCCGGCGACCGGGGTGATCTCGGCCGGCTTCTTGCCGTTGTCCTTGACCTGCGGGAAGTCCGCGGGCGGCGGGGTGACGGTACCGCTCACCACGGCGTCGGGCGCGTTGGCGTTGCGGATGTCGATCACGAAGACCAGGTCGTCCTTGGGCCCGATCGACATGTCGGCCTTGCCCTGGGCGCCGAACGCGGCGGCCGGCGGGGCCACCACCAGCAGCCGGCTGCCGGCCTTCTTGCCGATCACGGCCTGGTCCAGCGCCGGGATCAGCGAGTCGGTCCCGGCCTGGAAGATCTGCGGCTTCCCGTTGGCGTCGTACGAGCTCGGGATGTCCTTGCCGGTGTTCCAGTCCTTGGCGGTGTAGTCCACCGAGGCCCAGGAGTTCTTCTCCACCTTGGCGCCGGTGCCCTCGGTGAGCACCTTCACCACGAAGGAGCCGTCGGAGGCCTCACCCGGGATCTGGATGTCGGCCTTCTTGCCGAAGTCGCCGGCGACCGTCGGCAGCACCTTGGCGCTGTCCTTGATCGGCGGCACCGGGTCGGCGGTCGGCGTGGGCGGCGCGCTCTTGGCCGCGTCCGGCTTGGCCGCGGCGCTGTCCTTGGAGCCGTCCTTGTTCACCATGTACAGCGTGACGCCGCTGCCGACCAGCAGCAGGGCGATCACCGTGCCGAGGATCACGCCCAGCTTGCCGACGCCGGGCGGGTTCTCGTCGTACCCGGCCTCCGACGTGTCGGACTTGCGCACGTTGGAGGCGAAGATCTGCGGGGCGTCGTCCGTCTTGGTCCCGCCCGCGGCGCGCGGCGCCTCGCCGGGCTGCGCCCAGCCCGCCTGCTGCGCCAGGATCGCCGGGGGGACGACGATCGACTCGCGGTCCCCGCCAACCGGACCGCCGGGACGAGAGGCGGCCGGGTCACCCGCGGAGCTGTCGTTCGCCGCGGTGCCGGCCCCGCCCGGGCTCGGCGTCTTCTCAGTCATGACTCCCCATCCATCTCGCCACGAGGTCTTCCAGGTCTGCGCCCGGCGTGGGCACGCCGGCCTGCCGTCGCACCGCCCGCCCCGGACCTCGGCGCCGGGCGGCGCCTGCCACAGTGCGTGGGCAGTATGACAGCTCAGGATGAGGGCGGACGCTTCGTTGTACGAGCGTCCGCCCAAGCGTACGGAATCCCCCCGGTGACTTCCTAGACCGCTTCGAGAATGTCGATCACGAAGACCAGGGTCGAGTTCGCCGGAACCGAGCCCTGCGCCTTGTCCTGGTAGCCGAGCGCCGGCGGCACCACCAGCAGGACCCGGCTGCCGACGTTCTGCCCGACCAGGCCCTTGTCCCAGCCCTCGATCACGCTGCCGGTGCCGATCTGCACCGCCTGCGCGCCGCCGTGCGTCCAGGAGGCGTCGAACTGCTGGCCGTTGGCCCAGAGCACCCCGGTGTACTGCACCACCAGGGTCTGCCCGCTCTTGACCTGCTTGCCCTCGCCCTTGATCAGCACCGCCTGCTGGAGGTCGGTGGGCGCGGCCTGCCCGGTCGGGATCGTGATCGTGGCCGGCGCCTTGCCGTTGTCCTTGACCTGCGGCATCGTCGCGGCCGGCTCGGCCATCGCCCCGGTCAGCGTGGAGTCCGGCGGCAGGCTCTCCATGATGTCCAGCACGAACACCACGGTGTCGCCCTTGTTGACGCCCAGCTGGGTGGAGCCCTGCTCGCCGAAGGCCGCCGCCGGCGGGGCGACCACTAGCAGCCGGCTGCCCACCTTCTTGCCGATCACGCTCTGGTCCAGCGCCGGCACCAGCTGCCCGCTGCCGGCCTGGTAGAGCTGCGGCTTGCCGTTGGCGTCGTACGAACTGGGCAGGTCCTTGGCGGTGGTCCAGTCCCTGGCGGTGTAGTTGACCGTCACCCAGTCGCCCTTGTTGACGGTCGCCCGGTCGCCCTCGCTGACCGTGTTCACCACGAACTGGCCGCCGGGCTGCTGGCCCTCGGGGATGGTGATGGTGGCCTTGCTGCCGAACCCGCCACCCGAAAGAGTGGGCATCGGTGACGCCTCGCCGACCGGCGCGGGCACCGTCGGGGCGGCGCTCGCCGCGGACGGCGTCACCGGGCCCGCCGCCTTGGGCGAGCTGCTGCAGGCGACCGCGAGCAGCAACGGCAGGGTGAGAAGCAAACCGGCGGTGCGGCGCACGGTGGTCCTAACTGTCGGTCGAAGTCGGCTCTCCTGACTCGACGGACAGCGTATGCCCGGCACGCGTCCGGCCCCGGTAGACACCACCGGGGCCGGTCGCCGCCTTGATCACACGGCCGGGGGCTACATCCCCGCGATCAGCTTCTCCACCCGCTCGTCCACCGAACGGAACGGGTCCTTGCACAGCACCGTGCGCTGCGCCTGGTCGTTCAGCTTCAGGTGCACCCAGTCGACCGTGAAGTCCCGGCGCTGCTCCTGGGCCCGCCGGATGAAGTCCCCGCGCAGCCGGGCCCGGGTGGTCTGCGGCGGGATCGACTTGGCCTCGAAGGTCTTGAGGTCGGTGGTCACCCGCTGCGCCTGGCCCTTGCCCTGGAGCAGGTAGAACAGGCCGCGGCGGCGGTGGATGTCGTGGTACGCGAGGTCGATCTGCGCCACCCGCGGGTTGGACATGCTCATCTGGTGCTTCTCGCGGTAGCGCTCGATGAGCTTGTACTTCATGATCCAGTCGATCTCCTGGGCGACCCCGTCCAGCCGCTCGCTGCGGACGGCCTCCAGGGTGCGGCCCCACAGGTCGAGGACCCGGGCGACGGTGCCGGTGTTGATGCCCTTGCGGTCCGCGAACTCCAGGGCCTTGGTGTAGTACTCCTCCTGGATGTCCAGCGCGCTGGCCTCCCGGCCGTTGGCGAGCCGCACCTGGTGGGTGCCGGTGAGGTCGTGGCTGACCTCGCGGATCGCCCGGATCGGGTTCTCCAGGGTGAGGTCGCGCATCACCACGCCGGCCTCGATCATCCGCAGCACCAGGTCGGTGGAGCCGACCTTGAGCAGCGTCGTGGTCTCCGACATGTTGGAGTCGCCGACGATCACGTGCAGCCGGCGGTAGCGCTCGGCGTCCGCGTGCGGCTCGTCCCGGGTGTTGATGATCGGGCGCGAGCGGGTGGTGGCGGAGCTGACGCCCTCCCAGATGTGCTCGGCCCGCTGGCTGACGCAGAACACCGCGCCGCGCGGGGTCTGGAGCACCTTGCCCGCCCCGCAGATCAGCTGCCGGGTGACCAGGAACGGGATCAGCACGTCGGCCAGCCGGGAGAACTCCCCGTGCCGGGCCACGCAGTAGTTCTCGTGGCAGCCGTAGGAGTTCCCGGCCGAGTCGGTGTTGTTCTTGAAGAGGTAGACGTCCCCGGCGATGCCCTCCTCGTGCAGCCGGCGCTCGGCGTCCACCAGGAGCCCCTCGAGGATGCGCTCACCGGCCTTGTCGTGCGTCACCAGCTCGACGACGTCGTCGCACTCGGGGGTGGCGTACTCGGGGTGGGAGCCGACGTCGAGGTAGAGGCGGGCGCCGTTGCGCAGGAAGACGTTGCTGCTGCGGCCCCAGGAGACGACCCGGCGGAACAGGTACCGCGCCACCTCGTCCGGGGACAGCCGTCGCTGCCCGCGGAACGTGCAGGTCACGCCGTACTCGTTCTCCAGCCCGAAAATCCGGCGGTCCATGAGCACTCCATTCTCTGTCGGAGCTGTCCGAAACCGCCTCCACGACGACTGGGCCGCCGCAGGGGCACCGGAGTCCCGGACGACGGCGGCGGGGCCGCCGTCCGGGACTCCACAGGCACTGCTACACCGGCGTGCCGTCCGCCGGGTTGTCCTCGTCGTCCGCTTCCGCGGACTGGTCCCCGTCGAGCAGCCGGCCCAGCTGGTTGCCCAGGATCCGCTTGAACTTGCGCTGCTGGAACCGCTGGCGGTCGAGGACCGCCACCTCCAGCTGCTCCGGCGTGAGGCCGCGCGGGCTGCCGCCGTTGGGGTCGCGGGCGAGCGAGTCCACGGCGAGCTTCACCGCCTCGGTGAGGCCGATGCCGGCGCGGTGGCGCTGGCCCAGGTAGTTGCCGATCGAGTCGGCGTTGCCGCCGACCACCACGTAGTTCTTCTCGTCCACGACCGAACCGTCCGGCGTGAGCCGGTAGATCTGGTCGTTGTCGGGGGTGCGGCCGACCTCGGCCACGATCAGCTCGACCTCGTACGGCTTCTCGCCGACCGAGGAGAAGATGGTGCCCAGGGTCTGGGCGTACACGTTGGCCAGGCCGCGGGCCGTGACGTCGGCCCGGTCGTAGGAGTAGCCGCGCAGGTCGGCGTAGCGGACGCCGCCGATGCGCAGGTTCTCGAACTCGTTGTAGCGGCCGACCGCCGCGAAGGCGATCTTGTCGTAGATCTCGGAGACCTTGTGGAGCGCCCTGGAGGTGTTCTCCGCGACGAAGACGATGCCGTCGGCGTAGGTGAGCACGACCACGCTGCGGCCGCGCGCGATGCCCTTGCGGGCGTACTCCGCGCGGTCCGCCATGGCCTGCTGGGGCGAGACGTAGAACGGTGTCGACACCGGCGGTCGTCCCCTTTCCTGTGAGGTGATGGCTAGATCAGCGGGGCCTGCGGGCCGTTGGGCCGGTCCAGGCGCTCGTCGGTGATGGCGACGACGATCTCCGTCACCTCCGCGTCGGTGAGCCGGCGGAAGCCGTCCTCGGTGATCAGCGAGACGATCGGGAAGATCTTCCGGGCGAGGTCCGGGCCGCCGGTGGCGGAGTCGTCGTCCGCCGCGTCGTACAGGGCCTGGACGACCAGGGTGGCGGCCTGGTCGGCCGTCAGGCCGTCGCGGTAGAGCTTCTTCAGCGAGCCGCGGGCGAAGACCGAGCCCGAGCCGGTGGCGGCGAAGCCGCGCTCCTCGGACCGCCCGCCGGTGACGTCGTAGTTGAAGATCCGGCCGCGGCCGAGGTCCAGGTCGTAGCCGGCGAACAGCGGCACCACCGCGAGGCCCTGCATCGCCATGCCCAGGTTGCCCCGGATCATGGTGGTGAGCCGGTTGGCCTTGCCCTCCAGGGAGAGCGTGGCGCCCTCGATCTTCTCGTAGTGCTCCAGCTCCAGCTGGAACAGCCGGACCATCTCGACCGCGAGGCCGGCGGTGCCGGCGATGCCGACCGCGCTGTACTCGTCGGCCGGGAAGACCTTCTCCATGTCCCGCTGGGCGATCACGTTGCCCATCGTCGCCCGGCGGTCACCCGCGATCACGACGCCGCCGTCGAAGATCGCGGCCACGAGCGTGGTCCCGTGCGGGGCCTCGACCACGACGCCCTCGGGGAGCCCCCGGAGCCCGGGGACCATCTCCGGCTTGTGCTCGGCGAGGAAGTCGAGGAACGAGGACGACCCCGGGGTCAGGAAGGCAGCCGGTAGACGCCCGGTGCCACGAGTGTTGGCTTCCACACGATTCCTTCCAGGTAGCTTGAAGCGCGCGCTGCCCGCACCCTACCCGCCCGACGATCACTGTCCACGGGTGGAGGGGCCGGTGCCGGACGGCCGGGGGGTGTTCGCCGCCCGGCCGCCCCGATCGGTCGCGACCGTGAATTCGGAATGCCCGGACCGGGCTATTGCCCGCCCTTCTGGACGAATCCGCGAACGAAATCCTCGGCATTCGACTCGAGGACCTCGTCGATTTCGTCCAGAACCGCGTCGACGTCGTCGCTCAGCTTTTCCTGGCGCTCCTTGAGGTCCTCGGAATTCTGGCTTTCCGCGGCCTGCTCCTCGACCTCCTCGGAGGAACGGTTCGCCCGCTGCTGGCCGCCGCCGGTGTCCTTGCTCGCCATTTCCCTCACCCCGCTCGATTCGTCTGGCACGGTTGGGTCGTTGCTTGCTGCACCGACCCTATACACAAGGTGCGACTGCCGCTCCCGGTTTGCCGGTGGCGCTTCCTGTCCAACACCCGCTGCCACCCCGGATGATTCCCATTCGGCGGACGTTCACCCATGGTGATCGAAAAGTTACCCGCCGGACAGCACCCGGAGCAGGTCCTCGGCCGTGCGGCAGCGGTCCAGCAGCTCCTTGACGTGGTTGCGGGTCCCGCGCAGCGGTTCCAGGGTGGGCACGCGCTGCAGCGAGTCCCGGCCGGGCAGGTCGAAGATCACCGAGTCCCAGGAGGCCGCCGCGACGTGCTCCGCGTACTGCTCCAGGCAGCGCCCGCGGAAGTACGCCCGGGTGTCGTCCGGCGGCTTGGAGACGGCCCGCTCGACCTCGCCCTCGGTGAGCAGCCGCTCGAACCGCCCGCGGGCCACCAGGCGGTTGTAGAGGCCCTTCTCGGGCCGTACGTCGCTGTACTGGAGGTCGACCAGGTGCAGCCGCGGGTTGTCCCACTCCAGGGCGTCCCGGCTGCGGTAGCCCTCCAGGATCTCCCGCTTGGCGACCCAGTCCAGCTGCCGGGACAGCGACATCGGGTCGCGCTCCAGCCGGCCGAGGACGTCCTCCCAGCGGGTCAGCACGTCCACCGTCTGCTCGTCCGCGTCGGTGCCGAAGCGGTCCTCGACGTACTTGCGGGCCAGCTCGAAGTACTCGAGCTGGAGCTGGACGGCGGTGAGCTTGCGCCCGTTGCGCAGGGTGATCAGGTGCTTGAGCGTCGGGTCGTGGGAGACCCGGTGCAGGGTGCGCACCGGCTGGTCGACGGCGAGGTCGGCGGCGATGAACGAGTCCTCGATCATCGACAGCACCAGCGCGGTGGTGCCCAGCTTGAGGTAGGTGGAGATCTCGGAGAGGTTGGCGTCGCCGATGATCACGTGCAGCCGGCGGTACTTCTCGGCGTCGGCGTGGGGTTCGTCCCGGGTGTTGATGATCGGGCGCTTGAGCGTCGTCTCCAGGCCCACCTCGACCTCGAAGTAGTCCGCCCGCTGGCTGAGCTGGAAGCCGTGCGCCGAGCCGTCCTGGCCGATGCCGACCCGGCCGGCGCCGGCGACCACCTGGCGGGAGACGAAGAACGGGGTGAGGTGGCGGACGATGTCGGCGAACGGTGTCGCCCGCTTCATCAGGTAGTTCTCGTGGGTGCCGTAGGAGGCGCCCTTGTTGTCGGTGTTGTTCTTGTACAGGTGGATGGTCTGCCCGTTGGGCAGTTCCAGCGCGCGCTGCGCGGCGGCGGCCATGATCCGCTCGCCGGCCTTGTCCCAGAGCACGGCGTCGCGCGGGTTGGTCACCTCGGGCGAGCTGTACTCGGGGTGCGCGTGGTCCACGTAGAACCGGGCCCCGTTGGTGAGGATGACGTTGGCGAGGCCGATGTCCTCGTCGGTCAGCTGGCTGGCGTCCGCGACCTCGCGGGCCAGGTCGAACCCCCGTGCGTCGCGCAGCGGATTCTCCTCCTCGAAGTCCCAGCGGGCCCGCCGTGCCCGGTGCATCGCCGCCGCGTACGCGTTGACGATCTGGGACGAGGTGAGCATGGCGTTGGCGTTGGGGTGCCCGGGCACGGAGATCCCGTACTCCGTCTCGATGCCCATCACGCGCCGTACGGTCATGCGGCCCTCCTTGCCCGGTGCACCGCCCCCGACGGGCGGAGCACTCTGACGTACCGCCGAACAACACCGGCGCCGGGCCTCTGCCCGCGCACGGTGGGTCGAGCCTAGAACCCGGCGCCGAACGGCGGGCCCGGAGACGCGCCGTCCGGCTGCGGGGCCGCGAGGCGCCACAGCCGGACGGTGTGCGTACAGCTCCGGGGACCGCTGCCGGCCCGGACAACCGCGTGCTTACAGGTACTGCCCCGTGTTGGCGACAGTGTCGATCGAGCGGCCGGACTCGGCGCCCTGCTTGCCGGTGACCAGCGTGCGGATGAAGACGATCCGCTCGCCCTTCTTGCCGGAGATGCGGGCCCAGTCGTCCGGGTTGGTGGTGTTCGGGAGGTCCTCGTTCTCCTTGAACTCGTCGACGCAGGCGGCGAGCAGGTGGGAGACGCGCAGGCCCCGCTGACCGTGGTCGAGGAAGTCCTTGATGGCCATCTTCTTCGCGCGGTCGACGATGTTCTGGATCATCGCGCCGGAGTTGAAGTCCTTGAAGTACAGGACCTCCTTGTCACCGTTGGCGTAGGTGACCTCCAGGAAGCGGTTCTCCTCGGTCTCGGAGTACATCCGCTCCACCACCGACTGGATCATCGCGACCACCGTGGCCTCGACGGAGCCCTCGTGCTCCTTGAGGTCGTCCGGGTGGAACGGCAGCGAGTCCTTGAGGTACTTGGAGAAGATGTCCTTCGCGGCCTCGGCGTCCGGGCGCTCGATCTTGATCTTGACGTCCAGGCGGCCGGGCCGCAGGATCGCCGGGTCGATCATGTCCTCGCGGTTCGAGGCGCCGATGACGATGACGTTCTCCAGGCCCTCCACGCCGTCGATCTCGGCGAGCAGCTGCGGGACGATGGTGTTCTCCACGTCCGAGCTGACGCCGGAACCGCGGGTGCGGAACAGCGACTCCATCTCGTCGAAGAAGACGATGACGGGCGTGCCCTCGCCCGCCTTCTCCCGGGCCCGCTGGAACACCAGGCGGATCTGCCGCTCGGTCTCGCCCACGTACTTGTTGAGCAGCTCGGGCCCCTTGATGTTGAGGAAGTAGCTCTTCCCCTGGGGGCGTCCGGTGACCTCGGCCACCTTCTTCGCCAGCGAGTTGGCGACCGCCTTGGCGATCAGCGTCTTGCCGCAGCCGGGCGGGCCGTAGAGCAGCACGCCCTTGGGCGGGCGCAGCTCGTACTCCTTGAAGAGGTCGGCGTGCAGGTACGGCAGCTCGACCGCGTCGCGGATCAGCTCGATCTGGTTGCTCAGGCCGCCGATCTGGCGGTAGTCGATGTCCGGGACCTCCTCGAGGACCAACTCCTCGACCTCGGACTTCGGGACGACCTCGAAGACGTAGCCGGAGCGGGGCTCCAGCAGCAGGGCGTCCCCGGACCGGATGGTCAGCCCGCGCAGCGGTTCGGCGAGGCGCACCACCCGCTCCTCGTCGGTGTGGCCCAGCACCAGGGCGCGCTCGCCGTCCTCCAGGAGCTCCTTGAGGGTGACGATCTCGCCGATGTTCTCGAAGGCCATCGCGTCCACGATGTTGAGGGCCTCGTTGAGCATCACTTCCTGGCCGCGCCGCACCTCGTCGAGGGCGACGCTCGGGCTGACGTTCACGCGGAGCTTGCGCCCGCCGGTGAAGATGTCCGCGGTGCCGTCCTCGTTCGCGTCGAGGAAGGTGCCGAAGCCGGCCGGGGGCTGTGCCAGCCGGTCCACTTCCTCCTTGAGGGCCACGATCTGGTCGCGGGCCTCTCGCAGGGTGGAGGCGAGCCGTTCGTTCTGGGCGGTCACGCCCGCCAGGTTGGTCTGGAGCTCGACGATCCGCTCTTCGAGGATCCTCGAATTGCGCGGCGAGTCGGCGAGCTTGCGGCGCAGCACGGCGATTTCCTGCTCAAGGTACGAGACCTGAGCGGCCTCGTCGGAACCACGAGCGGGCCTGCCGGTGCTGCGGTTGTAGTCGTCATCGTGGGCTGCCACGGTCCTCACCTCCTCCGGGGAGCTGGACGCTTCCAGACCCTACCTGGGACCAGGGGTCCGTAAACCCCTAGATCAAGAAAGATGGAACGGGCGTGTCCGATCTTCGCCCCAGCGTGCTTCCCCTCTGCTAAGGGGGATACCCACCGCGCACCACCCAAAGCGGGCCAGATGTATCGTCGAGCGAAGTGATATCCGATCGCGACCACAAGTCGAGGTCCGATCGTTGTACGAATGGCGGGATTGCTCCAGGAATAGGGGCGACCCGGGACAGAAACGGCAGGGGACCATGTCGGTGACCGAGCAGACGGCGGCGGCCGAGGCGCTGGAGGTGTGGATCGACCAGGATCTGTGCACCGGTGACGGCATCTGCGTGCAGTACGCGCCCGAGGTCTTCGAGCTCGACATCGACGGGCTGGCCTACGTGAAGGGGCCGGACGACGAGCTGCGCCAGCAGCCCGGGGAGAGTGCCCCGGTGCCGCTGACGATCCTTCAGGACGTGGTGGACTCGGCGAAGGAGTGCCCCGGCGACTGCATCCACGTGCGCCGGGTCGCCGACCGGGTCGAGGTGTACGGCCCCGACGCGGAGTAGGACGGGCCGGGCTCAGGCCTGGTGGAGCGGGGCGGCGGTCTGGGAGCGTTCCCAGCCGCCGCTCCGCTGCGTCCAGGTGAGGTCGAGCGAGATGTCGGGCCGGAACCGCGGCACGTCCTCGCTCGAATACCCCTGCGCGTGGCCGGTGATGGCGCCGTCCGAACGCACCGCGATCCGGCTCACGGTGAGGTTCTCGCGCTCGGGGAGCAGGGTGGCCACCACCTCGGGGCGCCCGCCCGGGCCGAAGCCGAGCAGGTAGACGGCGTCCGGCGGGGTGCCGGTCTCGGTGGCGCAGTGCGCGGCGACCACCGTGCCGGGGCGTCCGTCGCCGAGCCGGGCCGGCACGCTGAGCGCCGTCTTGACCGGGAACGGGCCGCAGTCCAGCGGGAGTTGGGCCCGGGCCGGGTCGGGGGCGGCGCTCGCGACGAGGGCCTGGGGGGTGCCGTGCGCGGGCACCGGGGTGCCGGTCGCCGGGGAGGCCGCGAGCGCGGCCGCCACCACCGCGCCGCAGCCGGCCAGGGCGACGGCCCAGTGCCAGGGGACGGTGCGCGCGTGACCGGGCCCGGAACGGCCCCGCGGTGTCTGCTGTCCAACCGTCGCCGTCGTCCCGACCGCGGTCTCCACCAGGCGTCCCCTCCAGCGCTCCAAGAGCCAAGGCGTGAGCCAGCATCGTCCCACACCGTGATCGGCGGAATGCGAAAGGGGTGGTACGAGCGGTGTGCTCGTACCACCCCTTGTCGGTGGGTTCGGGGCTCAGCCCAGGTCGGGCTGGTCCGCCTCCGTGGCCTGGGCGGCCTTGCGGGCGGCGGCGCGCTCCTGGAGGGTGGGCTCGGGCGTCCCGTTGTCGTAGTCCTCGCCGTACGCGCCCTTGGCCGGACGGCGGCGGCGCAGCGGCGGCTCGACGCCGTCCGCCAGGCGGCGGGCGGTGAGCAGGAAGCCGGTGTGGCCGATCATCCGGTGGTCCGGGCGGACCGCCAGGCCCTCCAGGTGCCAGGTGCGGACCATGGTCTCCCAGGCCTGCGGCTCGGTGAAGGTGCCGTGGTCGCGCAGCGCCTCGACGGTCTTCGACATCTGCGTGGTGGTGGCCACGTAGCAGCAGATGAGGCCGCCGGGGACGAGCGCCTTGGAGGCGACGTCCAGGCACTCCCAGGGCGCCAGCATGTCGAGGATGACGCGGTCGACGTCGGTCTCGACCAGGTTGTCCTGGAGGTCGCCGACGGTGAGCTTCCACGCCGGGTGCGGGCCGCCGAAGTAGCGCTCGACGTTGCCCTGGGCGATGTCGGCGAAGTCCTGCCGGCGCTCGTAGGAGGCCAGCATGCCGGTGTCGCCGACGGCGCGCAGCAGGTAGGTGGAGAGCGCGCCGGAGCCGACGCCGGCCTCGACGACGCGGGCGCCGGCGAAGATGTCGGCCATCGCCAGGATCTGCCCCGCGTCCTTGGGGTAGATCACGGCGGCGCCGCGCGGCATGGACAGGACGTAGTCGGGGAGCAGGGGGCGCAGCGCGAGGTACGGGACGTTCCCCGTGGTGCGCACGACCGTGCCTTCGGGGGCGCCGATCAGCTCGTCGTGCGGGAACGCACCCTTGTGGGTGTGGAACTGGTTCCCGGCCTGGAGCGTGAACGTGTAGTGGCGACCCTTGGGGTCGGTCAGCTGGACCTGGTCCCCGACCTGGAAGGGCCCGCGTCGGCGGGCGGCACCGGTCGGTTCGGACATGCGGACAATCCTAAGGGAAGCGGAGCCTTCCGCCTTACCACCATGATCAGCGGCCGGAGACGGCGGCGGTCAGCCGCTGCTCGATGTCGCTGAGCGCGGCCACGCCGTACACCCGGCCGTCCGGCTCGACCACCAGGTACTCCCCCGCCGGGGTGGCCTGGACGGCCCGCAGCAGGTCCTCGCCGCCGAGGTCGGCGTCCAGCCGCAGCCCGGGTTCGAGGTCGCGGGCGAGCGGGCCGACGGCCACCCAGGGGCGGCGGTGATCGGGCACCGAGCGGACGGCGGACTCCCGGACGAGGGCGATCGGCTCGCCCCGGCCGTCCACCACGATCACCGCGCCGGCCCCGGCCTCGCGGGCGCGGCGCAGCGCCTCGCCGAGCGGGGTGTCGGCGGTGACCTCGACGGCCCGCCGGGCCAGCTCGCGCAGCCGCAGGGAGGGCAGCACCTCCTTGAGCCGGGCGTTGCGCAGGCTGCCGGTGGCGCCGTTCCAGATGATCGCGGCGAGCACCGCGGCCAGCACCGCGTCCACCAGGGTGTCGGTGGTGGTGCGCTCGACCCCGCGGGCGGCGCTCAGCAGCGGCAGGCCGATCAGCACGGCGACGGCCAGCCCGCGGCCGACCCAGGCGGCGGCCACCGTGCCGGTCATCGGCCGGCCGGTGATCGCCCAGACGACCGCGCGCAGCATCCGGCCGCCGTCCAGCGGCAGTCCGGGCAGCAGGTTGAAGGCGGCGACCACCAGGTTGGAGACCATCAGGCCGGTGAGCAGCACCCCGGGCACGGTGGACAGCTCCACCGCCCGCACCCCGAGGTAGAACACGCCGCCGAGCAGCAGCGAGAGCAGCGGGCCGACGAAGGCCAGCCAGAACTCCCGCCAGGGGCTCTCCGCCTCGTTCTCGATCTCGGAGACCCCGCCGAAGAACTGGAGCTGGATCCGCCGCACCCCGAGCTTGTACCGCAGTGCGACCAGGGTGTGGGCGAGCTCGTGCACCAGGACGGAGGCGTAGAAGGCGACCGCGAAGAAGAACGCGACCAGGTAGCGGGCGCCGCCGAGGTCGGGCAGCACGTCGCCCAGCTGCCCGCCGAACACCCAGGTGATCAGCGCGGCGATGACGAACCAGGAGGGGGTGACGTAGATGGGCACGCCGAAGGGCCGGCCCATCAGGATTCCGCCGCGGCGCTCGGGCGGCGGCGCGGCCGGGCGCCCGTCGCCCGCCTGCGGTGGCTGTTCGGAGGGCTGCTGCCCCCTGCTGTCGCTCACCGTGATCCCTTCGGTCGTCTCCCCCGTCGTGCCCGGTGCGCCCACGCTACGTGATCGCGGCCCCCCGGCGCTGCGCGGCCCTCCTTCTGCCTTCATACCCACTCACCGGCGGCTGTGGCAGCACCGTGGCAGCGGGATGACAGCAAAGGGCAATAGGGTCGTAGCCATGCAGCACACCCAGACCAGCAGTGCCGCCGGGCGCCCGGCGGCACCCCCGACCGGGCTCTCCCCGTCCCGAGCGGGGGACTTCCTCACCTGTCCCCTGCTGTACCGGCTGCGGGTGATCGACCGGCTGCCCGAGCCGCCGAGCTCGGCGGCGACCCGGGGCACGCTGGTGCACGCGGTGCTGGAGCGGCTGTTCGACAGCCCGGCGGCCGAGCGGACCCCGGACCGGGCGCTGGGCCTGCTGCGCCCGCAGTGGGAGCGGCTGCTGGGCGAGCGCCCGGAGCTGGGCTCGCTGTTCCCGGACGACCCGGACGGTGCGGCGCTCACCCGCTGGCTGGCGGACGCCGAGAAGCTGGTCGGCCAGTGGTTCCGGCTGGAGGACCCGACCCGGCTGCACCCGGTGGAGCGGGAGCTGTACGTGGAGACGGCCCTGGACTCGGGGCTGCTGCTGCGCGGCTACATCGACCGGGTGGACGTCGCCCCGACCGGCGAGGTCCGGCTGGTGGACTACAAGACCGGCCGGGCGCCCTCGCGGGACTTCGAGGGCAAGGCGATGTTCCAGATGAAGTTCTACGCCCTGGTGGTGTGGCGCTGGAAGGGCGTGCTCCCCAAGCGCCTCCAGCTGGTCTACCTCGGCGGGGGCGGGGACGTGGTCAGCTACGACCCGGACGAGGCGGACCTGCTCGCGGTGGAGCGCAAGCTCCGGGCGCTGTGGGAGCGGATCGGCCACGCGGTGGCCACCGGGGACTTCCCGGCGACCCGCAACCGCCTCTGCGACTGGTGCGACCACCAGGCCAGCTGCCCGGAGTTCGGCGGCACCCCGCCGCCGTACCCGCTGCCGCTGGCCCGTACGTCGGATGAAAGCGATCCCACGGGGGATCCGATGAGCAAGGAGTCCTAGGTGACGATCCGAGTGCTGCTGGTCGACGACCAGCCGCTGCTGCGCACCGGTTTCCGGATGATTCTGGAGGCCGAGTCCGACCTGGTGGTGGTCGGCGAGGCCGGCGACGGCCAGCAGGCGCTGGACCAGGTGCGGGCGCTGCAGCCCGACGTGGTGCTGATGGACATCCGGATGCCCAGGATGGACGGCGTCGAGGCGACCCGCCGGATCGCCGGCCCGGGGCGCGACGGCCCGGCCAAGGTGCTGGTGCTGACCACCTTCGACCTGGACGAGTACGTGGTGGAGGCGCTGCGCGCGGGTGCCAGCGGCTTCCTGCTGAAGGACGTCCCGGCCGAGGAGCTGGTGCAGGCGATCCGGGTGGTCGCGGACGGCGCGGCGATGCTGGCGCCGAGCATCACCCGCCGGCTGCTGGACATGTACGCCACCAAGCTGCCCTCGGGCGACGAGGCGCCGCCGCAGGCGCTGGGCGCGCTGACCGAGCGTGAGCTGGAGGTGCTGAAGCTGGTGGCGCGCGGGCTGTCGAACGCGGAGATCGCGGCCGAGCTGTTCGTCAGCGAGACCACCGTGAAGACCCACGTGGGCCATGTGCTGACCAAGCTCCAGCTGCGCGACCGGGTGCAGGCGGCGGTGTACGCCTACGAGAGCGGGCTGGTGCGCCCGGGCGCCCTGTAGCAGGCCGCTAGCGGCCAGGGCGGCAGAAACGTCACAGCGGCCCGCCTGCTTCCCCGTACCGACGGGGAAGCGGGCGGGCCGCCGTCCTGCGGGCGCTACTTGTTGGTCCGGCTGATCTCCCAGAAGCGGAAGTAGCCGGTGGTGTCGACGGTGGACTCGACGCCGGTGACGTACGAGCGGGCCGCGAAGAAGGACTTGTTCTGGTACAGCGGGATCAGCGGCACGTTCTCGGCCTCGATCTGCTGTATCTGCGCGTAGGTGCCGGCCGCGGCGCTGCGGTCGGTCTGCTTGAGGCCCTCCGGCACCAGCCGGCCGCTGATCCGCGGGTCGTCCCAACCGTGGTGGTACGCACCGCCGTTGATCAGCAGCGGGGCGAGGTAGTTGTCCGGGTCCGGGTAGTCGGCGAACCAACCGATGATGTACGCCTGGTACTTGCTCTCGGCCCAGCCCTTGCGGTACGAGTCCCAGTCCGGCTCCTGGGCGAGCGTCACCTGGAACAGGCCGCCGGTCTCCAGCTGCTTCTTCAGCGTCTCGGCCTCGTTGCTGCCGGCCCGCGAACGGGACCAGGTCAGCGTGAACTTGACCGGGGTCTGGACCTTGGCGTCGGCCAGGATCTTCTTGGCCTTGTTCACGTCCTGGTCGCCGTAGCGGTCGAAGAAGGCCGTGGTGTGGCCGGGCAGGCCGGCCGGGACCATGGAGTAGAGCGCCTGGACGGTGCGGGCGAAGACGTCGCGGGCCAGCGCCTTGCGGTCCATCATCTGGGCGACGGCCTGGCGGACCGCGACGTTGCTCATCAGCGGGTCCTTGGTGTTGAGGACCAGCGAACGGGTGTCGTTGCTGTCGCCCTCGGTCACCTGGAGGTCGGCCTTGCCGCCCTGCTGGTCGGAGCGGACCTGGGCGGCGGTGTTCGGCTCCAGGCTGTTGTCGGTGAGGTCGATCTCGCTCTTGTCCAGCGCGGTCTTCAGGTCCTCGGCCTTGTCGAAGTACCGCACGGTGAACTTGCTGTTCCGGAGCTTGGCCTCGCCGCCGTACTTGTCGTTGGCCGACAGCACGACCTTGCCCAGCTGCTTGCCGCCGTTCAGGTTCTCGACCGAGTCGATGCGGTACGGGCCGGAGCCGATCAGCTTGTCGTTGGGGACGACCTTGTCGGCGGGGTAGACCTGGTGGTCCACGATGGCGCCGGCCGGGCTCGCCAGCTTGGCCGGCAGGGTGGCGTCGGGCGCGGAGAGGTGGAAGAGCACCTCGTTGTCGCCCTTGGCCTCGACGGACTTGATCGAGTCCAGCAGTTCGACCGGGCCGTTCTGGTCGTTGATCTTCTTGGTGCGCTCGATCGAGAAGACCACGTCCTGGGCCGTCATCGGGTGCCCGTTGGAGAACTTCAGACCGGGCTTCAGGGTGCAGTGGTACTCGGTGGCCTCGGCGCTGGTGAACTCGCAGGACTGCGCGGCGTCCGGGGAGGGCGCGCTGGCGGCGGCCTGGAAGGTGAGCAGCGACTGGAAGGTGTTGCGCAGCAGCAGCCAGGAGCCGGAGTCGTAGGCGGCGGCCGGGTCCAGGACACCGGTCAGCTGGCTGGTGCCCATGGTGATGGACTTGCCGCTGTCCCCCTTGACCACGTCGGTCACCGATCCGCAGCCCGCCACCGACACGGCGACCAGGCCGGCGCAACCGAGTACTGCCAGGCGTTCAGCTGAAGTCTTCACGAGGCGCGTCCTTCTGGGTGGCACGAACTGGAGTAGCGTGCCATATCGAACACGCACGACCGGTACCCGTGCAGATGACGTTTGGGACACGGTCGTTGAGGGCATCACCACGCGCCCGACGAGTTGTCAGCCAATGACCGTTTTCTCCCCCGGCAGCGCCGGTCCGGGGGCTCGCCGGGCCTCGTACCGGCGAGTAGAGCCGCCTCGCAATGAGACGACAATCACACCCGCGAGGCGACCAGGGAGCGCAGCAGGTCGAGGTCGACCTGCTCCAGCGAGGACACCACCAGCCGCCCCGGAGCCGGCTCGACCGGCGCCACCGAGGGCACCGCGATCACCGGGCAGCCGGCCGCCTCGCCCGCCCGCACCCCGGTCGGGGTGTCCTCGACCACCACGCAGCGGGCCGGCTCCGCGCCCAGCCGCCGGGCCGCCTCCAGGTACGGGTCCGGGAACGGCTTGGTGCGCGGCACCTCGTCCCCGCCGATGCTGAAGGCGAAGTGGTGGGCGCCCAGCGAGCGCAGCACGATGTCGATCACGTGCCGGTGCGAGGCGGACACCAGGGCGGCCGGGATGCCGTGCGCGGCAAGGGTGTTGAGCAGCCGCTCGGCGCCCGGCATGAGCGGCACGCCGCCCGCCAGCAGGTCGACGAAGCGCTGGTTGACCAGCACGCCGAGGTCCGCCGGCGCGATGTCCGCCCCGGTCCGGGCGACCAGGTACTCCATCACCCTGGCCATCGGACCGCCGACCACGTGGGCGCGGTCCGCCTCGTCCAGCTCGTGGCCCAGCTCGGCGAAGAGCGAGGCCTCGGCCTGCCACCAGAAGTCCTCGGTGTCCACCAGCGTCCCGTCCATGTCCAGCAGCACCGCCTGGAGCCCGCGGTCGTCCCCGTGGTCGAGGATGCGCGTGGCAGTGGGGCTGGTGGTCATGGCGGGGGTCCTTCCGGCAGGCCCGGGCGGCCCCGGGGAAGGCACGGGCCGGCCCGCAGGTGAGCGGACCGGCCCGTTCAGGATCATCAAGGATACGCCCGCTTCGTCCGGAAAGAGCGAATGCGACGGGAACCGGGGGTTACCGGGCGTTGAAGTACTTCGCCTCCGGGTGGTGGATCACGATCGCGTCGGTGGACTGCTCCGGGTGGAGCTGGAACTCCTCGGAGAGCACCACGCCGATCCGCTCCGGCTTCAGCAGCTCGGCGATCTTGGCCCGGTCCTCCAGCTCGGGGCAGGCCCCGTAGCCGAGCGAGAAGCGGGCGCCGCGGTACTTGAGCGCGAACATGTCCTTGACGTCCTGCGGGTCCTCGCCGGAGAAGCCCAGCTCGTAGCGGACCCGCGCGTGCCAGAACTCGGCCAGCGCCTCGGCCAGCTGCACCGAGAGGCCGTGCAGCTCCAGGTAGTCCCGGTAGGAGTTCTCGGCGAACAGCTCGTTGGCCGCCTCGGAGATCCGGTTGCCCATGGTGACCACCTGGAGGCCCACCACGTCCCGCACCCCGGACTCCTCCGGGCGGAAGAAGTCGGCCAGGCAGAGCCGGCGCCCGCGCCGCTGGCGCGGGAAGGTGAAGCGGGTGCGCTCGGTGCCGTCCTCGTGGAAGACGATCAGGTCGTCGCCCTTGGAGTTGGCCGGGTAGTAGCCGTAGACCACGGCGGCCTCCAGCCAGCCCTCGGTCTGCAGGCGGTCCAGCCAGGCCCGCAGCCGCGGCCGGCCCTCGGTCTCCACCAGCTCCTCGTAGGACGGCCCGTCGCCGGCCCGGGAGGCCTTCAGGCCCCACTGGCCCTTGAACAGCGCGTCCTCGTCCAGCCAGGAGGCGTAGTCCGCGAACGGGATGCCCTTGACGATCCGGTCGCCCCAGAACGGCGGGACGGGCACGGCGTTGTCGACGGCGACGTCGGAGCGGATCTGGCCGAGGTTGACCTCGGGCTCCGGCTCCTCCACCTCGACCCGGGCGTGCCGGCGCTGCTTGAGCTCCGGCAGCGCCGCACCGGGCACGCCGCGCTTGACCGCGATCAGCGCGTCCATCAGCCGCAGGCCCTCGAAGGCGTCCCGGGCGTAGCGGACCTCGCCCTCGTAGATCTCGTGCAGGTCCTGCTCGACGTAGGCCCGGGTGAGCGCGGCGCCGCCGAGGATCACCGGGAAGCTCGCGGCCAGCTTGCGCTGGTTCAGCTCCTCCAGGTTCTCCTTCATGATCACGGTGGACTTCACCAGCAGGCCGGACATCCCGATGACGTCCGCGTTGTGCTCCTGCGCGGCGTCCAGGATCGCCGAGACCGGCTGCTTGATGCCCAGGTTGACCACGTTGTAGCCGTTGTTGGACAGGATGATGTCGACCAGGTTCTTGCCGATGTCGTGGACGTCGCCCTTGACGGTGGCCAGCACGATGGTGCCCTTGCCCTCGCTGTCCGACTTCTCCATGTGCGGCTCCAGGTGGGCCACCGCGGTCTTCATCACCTCGGCGGACTGGAGCACGAACGGCAGCTGCATCTGGCCGGAGCCGAAGAGCTCGCCGACCACCTTCATGCCGGACAGCAGGGTGTCGTTGATGATCTCCAGCGCGGGCCGACCGGCCAGCGCCTCGTCCAGGTCGGCCTCCAGGCCCTTGCGCTCGCCGTCGATGATCCGGCGCTGGAGGCGCTCGTCCAGCGGCAGCGCGGCCAGCTCCTCCGCCTTGGACGCCTTGACCGAGGCCGAGGAGACGCCGTCGAACAGCTCCAGCAGGTGCTGCAGCGGGTCGTAGCCGTCCCGGCGGCGGTCGTAGACCAGGTCGAGGGCGGCCTCGCGCTGGTCCTCGGGGATCCGGGAGATCGGCAGGATCTTGGAGGCGTGCACGATCGCCGAGTCCAGGCCGGCCTCCACGCACTCGTGCAGGAAGACCGAGTTCAGCACCACCCGGGCGGCCGGGTTGAGGCCGAAGGAGATGTTGGACAGGCCCAGCGTGGTCTGCACGGCCGGGCGGCGGCGCTTGAGCTCGCGGATCGCCTCGATGGTCTCGATGCCGTCCCGGCGGGACTCCTCCTGGCCGGTGGCCAGGGTGAAGGTGAGGCAGTCGACCAGGATCGAGCCCTCGTCGACGCCGTAGTCGGCGGTGAGCTCGGCGATCAGCCGCTCGGCGATCTCGACCTTCTTGTCGGCGGTGCGGGCCTGGCCCTCCTCGTCGATGGTCAGCGCGATCAGGCCGGCGCCGTGCTCGCGGGCCAGCGAGGCGATCCGGCCGAAGCGCGAGTCCGGGGCGTTGCCGTCCTCGTAGTTGACCGAGTTGAGCACCGCGCGGCCGCCGAGCGCCTCCAGGCCGGCCCGCAGCACCTGCGGCTCGGTGGAGTCCAGCACGATCGGCAGGGTGGAGGCGGTGGCCAGCCGGCCGGCGATCTCCTTCATGTCGGCAACGCCGTCGCGGCCGACGTAGTCCACGCAGAGGTCCAGCAGGTGGGAGCCGTCCCGGATCTGGTCGCGGGCGATCTCCACGCAGGCCTGCCAGTCGCCGGCCAGCATCGACTCGCGGAACTTCTTCGAGCCGTTGGCGTTGGTGCGCTCGCCGATCGCCAGGTACGAGGTGTCCTGGCGGAACGGCACGGCCTGGTACAGCGAGGCCGCCGAGGGCTCGGGGCGGGGGTCGCGCGGGGCGATCGGGCGGCCCTGGACCCGCTCGACCACCTGGCGCAGGTGCTCGGGGGTGGTGCCGCAGCAGCCGCCGACCAGCGAGAGGCCGTACTCGCGGGTGAACACGTCGTGGGCGTCGGCCAGTTCGGCCGGGGAGAGCGGGTAGTGGGCGCCGTCCTTGCCGAGCACCGGCAGGCCCGCGTTCGGCATGCAGGACAGGCCGATCCGGGCGTTCTTGGCCAGGTAGCGCAGGTGCTCGCTCATCTCGGCCGGGCCGGTGGCGCAGTTGAGGCCGATGTAGTCGACGCCCAGCGGCTCCAGCGCGGTGAGCGCGGCGCCGATCTCCGAGCCGAGCAGCATGGTGCCGGTGGTCTCCACCGTCACCTGCACCAGCACCGGCAGGTCCAGGCCGGCCTCGGCCAGGGCCCGCTTGGAGCCCAGGATGGCGGCCTTGGTCTGCAGCAGGTCCTGGCTGGTCTCGACCAGCAGCGCGTCGGCGCCGCCGGCGATCAGGCCGGCCGCGTTCTGCTGGAACCCGTCGCGCAGCGTCTCGTACGGGGCGTGGCCGAGCGTCGGCAGCTTGGTGCCGGGGCCGATCGAGCCGAGCACCCAGCGGGTGCGGCCGTCGGCGGCGGCGTGGGCGTCGGCCGCCTCACGGGCGATCCGGGCGCCGGACTCGGACAGCTCGAAGATCCGCTCGGCGATCTCGTACTCGCCGAGGGCGCTGAAGTTGGCGCCGAAGGTGTTGGTCTCCACGCAGTCCACGCCCACCGCGAAGTAGGCCTCGTGGACGGACCGGACGATGTCCGGGCGGGTGGTGTTGAGGACCTCGTTGCAGCCTTCGAGGTTCTGGAAGTCCTCCAGCGTCGGGTCCTGCGCCTGGAGCATGGTGCCCATGGCACCGTCGGCGACCACCACCCGGGTGGCGAGCGCTTCACGCAGCGCGTTCGCACGGTTCTGCTGAGTGATGGACGGGGTGGCTGCTGTGGCCATGGGCTTCTCCCTGGTGCGACGGCTGTCGGCTTTGCGGACCCGCTTGCTCGGGCCCGCACGTGGCCAGGGTATCCGGCCCACGGGTCGGCCCGCCGTTCCATTCCGTATCCTGAGCGTTCGACCGCAAGGGGGGAGCAAGCGCGTGGCCCGATTCGGGACCTCCGCGCAGCGAGCCGGTCGGGCCCTGACGGCCCCGTTCCGCGTGCTGCGCGACCGCTGGCGGGCGTGGTCGTGGTGGCGCCGGTCACTGCTGGCCCTGGTGCTGGTGGCGGCCGTGCCGGCCACCGCGCTGGGCTCGGTGTTCGTGCTGTTCCGGCTGCACTACACCGGCGAGCCCGCCGCCGACGCCCGCACCCGGGGCCGGGACGCGCTCTGGCTCGGCCACGCCTGGGTGGACGGCCGCAGGACCGAGGCCGACGTGGCCGCGCTCGGCCGGCAGCTGGCCGGCACCGGCATCCGGGACCTCTACGTGCACACCGGCCCGCTGGAGCACGACGGCTCGCTGCCGCCCGCCGTCCACCCCCGGGGCCGCTGGTTCACCGACACCGTGCACCGGGAGCTGCCCGGCGTACGGCTTCAGGGCTGGCTGGGCGACGAGGTCAAGCCGGAGAAGGACGCCCTGGACCTGGAGGACGGCCCGACCCGGGACCGGGTCACCGCCTCCGCCCGCCAGGTGCTGGACCTCGGCTTCGACGGGGTGCACTTCGACATGGAGCCGATCCGCCCGGGTTCGGCGGGCTGGCTGGCCCTGCTCGACCAGGTCCGCCCGGTCACCGCGGGGCGCGGCGCCAAACTGTCGGTGGCGGCCCCGCAGATCGACCCGGTCCCCGGCCTGCACACGGCCGGGATCCTGCTCACCGACCACGGCAAGTGGTGGGACCAGGCGTACTTCACCGAGACCGCCCGCCGGGTCGACCAGATCGCGGTGATGAGCTACGACACCTCGATGCCCACCGAGCCGCTGTACGGCGGCTACGTCGCCCGGCAGACCGAACTCGCCCTGCGGGCCACCCCGGCCGACGTGGACCTGCTGATGGGCCTGCCGTTCTTCTGGGACGACAAGTGGGGGCACTGGGGCGACGCCGAGACCGTCCGGGCCGCCGTCCGGGGCGTCCGGCTGGGCCTGGGCCGGGAGGACCGGCGGCGGGCCGGCTTCGGCGTCGCGCTGTACGTGGACTTCGCCGCGCTGCCCGAGCACTGGACGGCGTACCGCGACGGCTGGGTGGACCCGGAGTAGCGCGCCCGGCGGGCCCGTGCGCCGGGCGGCGGCGGGCACAGCGCGTCGCCGGTCGAACACGCTCCGCCCCTGGTGAACGCCTGACGGACCGTCAGCTCCGGCACCGCCGATATCCGGTGGATCCCGGCGGTCCGCTCCCCCAGACTGTCCCGGTGCCCGGCCGCGGTGCGCATCAAAGCCCGTAGGCTGGGCAGGTAGGGACCATGGAGCGAGGCGTTCCATGGGAGACGAGAGGTTCGACAGTCGGCAGCCGGCCCGTCGGCGCCCCGGCAGGCCAGCCGGGGCGGCGCAGGTCCGACCGCCGACCGGAGGGAGACGCTGGGTGATCGAGCTGGAAGATGTTCCCGAGTTGATCGACCCGGTGATGGTCTGCGCCTTCGAGGGCTGGAACGACGCGGGCGACGCCGCCTCCGCGGCTCTGGCACACCTCGACGAGACCTGGAACGGCAAGGTGTTCGCCGCGCTGGACGCGGAGGACTACTACGACTTCCAGGTCAACCGGCCCACGGTCTGGCTGGACGGCGGCATCCGCCGGATCACCTGGCCGACCACCCGGCTCTCGGTGATCCGGGTGACGGAGCCGACGACCAGGGACGTCGTGCTGGTCCGCGGCATCGAGCCGAGCATGCGCTGGCGCTCGTTCTGCAACGAGCTGCTGGGCTTCGCCCACGAGCTGGGCGTCGAACTGGTGGTGATCCTGGGCGCCCTGCTCGGGGACACCCCGCACAGCCGCCCGGTGCCCGTCAGCGGGGTCACCTCCGACCCGGACCTGGCCCGTCGGCTGGACCTGGAGGAGAGCCGCTACGAGGGCCCCACCGGCATCGTCGGGGTGCTCCAGGAGGCCTGCACCCACGCCGGGGTGCCGGCCGTGACGCTGTGGGCCGCGGTGCCGCACTACGTCTCGCAGCCGCCGAACCCGAAGGCCACCCTGGCCCTGGTCAACAAGCTCGAGGACCTGCTGGACCTGCGCATCCCGCCGGGCGAGCTCGCCGAGGACGCCCGGGCCTGGCAGCTCGGCGTGGACCAGCTGGCAGCCGAGGACAGCGAGGTGGCCGAGTACGTCCAGCAGCTGGAGGAGGCGCAGGACACCGCGGAGCTGCCGGAGGCCTCCGGCGACGCCATCGCCCGCGAGTTCGAGCGCTACCTGCGCCGCCGGGAGAACGTCGGGCCGACCGGCGAGAAGCCGGTGGCCGGGCACGCCACGGCGGAGCGGCCGGCCGATCCGGAGGCGCCGGGCGGCGCCCGGGAGAGCCAGGACGGCGCCGAGGACGAGTAGCCCGTACCGCACACGCCGAAGG
>NZ_JBHUAL010000104.1:0-31730 GCF_042789775.1 Kitasatospora sp. NPDC056800
GTCGATCGACTGCCCGCCCCGGCTTCGTGTCCGGAAGGGAAACCCCCGGGTCAGGACTCCGGGGTGGACCCCTTGCCCCGGGTGAGGACCCGCCGCACCGGCGCGGAGACGGCCTCGACCGCCCGGCCGACCGCGGCGCCGGCTGTCGCCCGGGCCGCCCGCGCCGCGTCGGAGATCCGCCACCACAGCTGCGCCGAGGACGGCGGCAGCAGCAGCGCCCTGGTCCGTCCGGCCCGGCCGGCGGCCGCCCGCAGCCCGCGCCGCACGGTGCGGACGTCGGCGGCCAGCGGTTCGGTGACGGGCTGCCCGGGCGGGGCGTAGAGCACCCGCTCGGTGGCCAGCGCCAGTCGGCCGGTGGCCGCCGCCGAATCCGCGTCCAGGTGGGCCTTCTCGGTGATCCGGTGGGCCGCCGAGCGCGGGGTGCGTGACTCGTCCGGGGGAATTCCGAGGTCCCAGGCGGAGTCGACCAGCTCGTCCCAGGCGGCCAGCACCTGGGCGTCGGTCAGCTCCGCCGCTCCGCTCCCGCCGGGCCCGCGCCGCCCGCCGCCGCCCAGCCGGCGTCGGCGTACGGCCGCGCGCCAGACCATCGGGACGAGCAGCAGGGCGATCAGCGCGAGCACCGCGGCCAGGGTGCCGAGCACCTGGCCGGAGAGCAGCCAGGACTCCTCGGCGGTCTTGGCGACGGCCTTGTCCTTGGAACCGCACTCGCCGAGCTGGCGCTGCTTGGCGGTGCAGTCCGAGCCGGAGCTCGGCAGCGGGGCGGCCGAGGCGGTCTGCGGGGCGGCGGTCGCCTGCTGGGTCGGCGCGGTGGTCGGGGCGGTGGACGCCTCGGTGTAGCGGGTCGGGACGCCGCGGCTCGGGGTCGGCTCGAAGCGCAGCCAGCCGTAGCCCGTGAAGTACAGCTCGGGCCAGGCGTGGTACATCCGGCCGGTCACCGAGTAGACGTTGCCGCCCTTGCTGTCGCCGGGGGTGAAGCCGACGGCCACCCGGGCCGGGATCTTCAGCTCCCGGGCCATCGCCGCCATGGTGGAGGCGAAGTGCACGCAGAAGCCCCGCCGGTCGCGCAGGAAGACGGCGATGGCGTTGCTGCCGGTGCCGCCGCTGACGGCGGTGTCGTACGTGAAGCCCGGCCCGGTGAACCAGTTGACCAGCGCCGTCGCCCGGTCGAAGTCGTTCTTCGCGCCGGCGGTGACGGCCTTGGCCTGCTCGGCGACGACCGGCGGCAGGTCGGTCGGGAGGGCGGTGTAGCGCTCCCTGATGTCCGACGGCGCGGTGCCCGCGAGGCGCAGCTCGTTGGCGGTGGGCCGCACGTCCAGGGCGGTGACGTGGTAGCTCAGGCCGCGGATCGCCTTGTCGCTGGTCGGCAGGACGGTACGGGTCAGCGGGTCGAGCTTCCAGGCGCTCCGGTCGGGGAGCTGGACGGAGGCGGCCGGGTAGGGCATCGGCAGCCAGCTCCCCCCCAGCCGCTCGTCGACCTTGAAGTCGCCCTCGAACCGGGCCACCTGGGGATCGCGCAGGCCCTCGGGGGCGGGCAGGGCCGCCGGGAGGTCCTGGACGGTGGTGCTGCCGAGCCGCCAGTTGACGCCGTCGAACTGGTCGAGCGAGCCGGTCCGCAGGTAGACCTGGTCGGCCAGCGGGGTGTCCAGGGTGTAGCTGAGCAGCTCCGCGTCGGTCGGCTTGGAGATCGCGGCCTCCAGGCTGACCAGCGGGTCGAGGCTGGTCGACAGGCTCCCGCCGACGCCCTTGCCGCCCGATCCGCCGGAGCCGGAGTTCAGCAGCCCGAAGCTCCAGTGCGGCAGGACCACCGGCAGCAGCAGCGCCACCGCCAGGGCCAGCACGCCGACCTGCCGGCCGCCCGGGCTGACCCGGCCGGACTCCACCGAGCCGCGCGCGCCGCCGTAGAACACCCGGCCCCAGCGGGAGACCCGGTCCTGGCCCTCGGCGAACAGCAGCAGCAGGTAGCCGGCCGCGGCGACGGCGAACCAGACCCAGCTGCCGTGCTCCCCGGCCAGGCCGTTGCCGACCGAGTACAGCGCCAGCAGCGGCAGCCCGGCCAGCGCCGAGCGCCGGTAGGTCACCGCGACGGTGTCCACCGCGACGGCGATCAGCCCGATCGCCGAGACCAGGATCAGCCGCAGTCCGGCGGTGGGCGGAGCCGGGATGGCGTACTGCTGTATGTCGTCCAGGCCGGCGGTGAAGACCTGGTCCAGGACCCGCAGCGCGGACGGGCCGGGCAGCATCCCGCCCTCGCCGGCGAAGCCGAGCAGCAGCAGGAGGAGCAGGACCAGCAGCTGCCCGAGCGGCACCGTCCAGCGGTACACCGGGGCGCGGCGCAGGCCCGCGCCGGCCGCGGCGACCACGGCGATCACCAGGAGGGCGTGGGTGAGCCAGCTGCGGGTGGTGAGCAGCGGCATCATGCACAGCGCGGCGAGGGCGGTGGCCAGCGCCGAGTACGCGGTCAGTTTGGCCCGGGTGGTCACGCGCCGGCCTCTTCTCGGTAGGGGGCGGTCGTCCGGCTGCCGTCGGCGGCCCGCCACAGGTCCGGTACGGAGTCCCCGGCCCGTACCGGGATCACCGTCCAGCCGGCTTCGCGCAGCTGCTGGACCCGGGCCCGGAAGTCGTCGCCGCCGGTGTCCGGGGCGAGCATCCGCAGGCCGGCCCAGGTGCCGGTGTCCAGCAGGAAGGCGATCGCCCCGCCGGCGCGGCTGCGCAGCCGGCCCAGCCGGGTGGCCTGGGCGTCGTCCAGCTCGCCGAGGACGGCGACCAGCAGGCCCTCGCCGCCGGCGCGCAGCGGGTCCTCGGCGCGGGACAGGGTGCCGCCGTCGGACAGGTCGGCGACCGCGAGGGCGTCCAGGACCAGCCCGGAGGTGTCGGCGCCGCTGTGGCTGCCGCCCGCGCCCGGCCCGGGCACCGACAGCCCGGTGTCGGTGAGCAGCCGGGTCTGGTAGCCGCGCTCCAGCAGGTGCACGGCGACCGAGGCGGCGCAGCCGACCGCCCACTCGAAGGAGGAGGCGGGGCCGCTGCCCCGGTGGGCGATCTCCCGGGTGTCCAGCACGACGGTGGCCCGGGCCTGCTGCGGCTGCTCCTCGCGGCGCACCATCAGCTCGCCGTACCGGGCGGTGGAGCGCCAGTGCACCCGGCGCAGGTCGTCGCCGGGCCGGTACTCGCGCAGGATCACGTCGTCGTCGCCGGCCAGCGCCAGGGTGCGGCTGTGGCTCTCGCCCTGGCCGATCCACTCGCCGCTGAGCCGTACCGACGGCAGCGCCTGGACCTGGGGGACGACGGTGAGGACGTCGGAGGCGGTGAAGGCACGGGTCACCTCGCACATCCCGAACGGGTCGGACAGCCGCAGCTGGAGCGGCCCGAGCGGGTAGCGGCCGCGCAGGTCGGAGCGGACCCGGTAGGAGACCTCGCGGTGGCCGCGCGGCTCGACCCGGTCCAGCACGAAGCGCGGGCGCGGCCCGAGCACGTACGGGACCTTGTCCTCCAGCAGCAGCACCCCGGTGGGCACCCGGGAGACGTTGTCGACCCGCAGGTGGACCCGGGCCTCCTGGCCGGCGACCGCCCGGCGCGGGCTGAGCCGGCGTCCGCTGGCCACCCGGTAGCGGGTGTTGGCGACGACCACCACGGCGACCAGCGGCAGCGCGGCGAGCAGGACGCCGACGCGCAGCAGGGCGTCCTGGTCGAGCAGGTAGGAGCAGGCCACCGCGGTGACCCCGGCGGCGAGGAAGGACCGCCCCCGGGTGGTGAGACCGCGGAACCCGGCCCGCAGTCCCGATGATTCGGACTGGGCCACCTCAGCCCCTCCGGACGGCCGGGCCGCCCTGCGGGCGCGGCAGCGGCAGCCGGGCGACCAGGTCGGCCACGATCTGCTCGGAGGTGCGGCGGCTGAGCTGGGTCTCGGCGGTCGGCATCAGACGGTGCGCCAGGACCGGGACGGCGAGGCGCTGGATGTCGTCGGGGGTGACGTAGTCGCGCCCGTCCAGCGCGGCGGCGGCGCGGGCGGCCCGGACCAGGTGCAGGGTCGCGCGGGGCGAGGCGCCCAGGCGCAGCTCGGGGCTGGTGCGGGTGGCGCCGACCAGGTCGACGGCGTAGCGGCGGACCGGGTCGGCGATGTGCACGGTGCGGACCAGGTCGATCAGCTTGAGGATGTCGGAGGCGTGCGCGACCGGCTGGAGGTCCTCCAGCGGGCTGGCGCCGGCGTGGGTGTCGAGCATCGCGAGCTCGGCCTCGGGGCTGGGGTAGCCGATCGAGATCCGGGCCATGAAGCGGTCGCGCTGGGCCTCCGGCAGGGGGTACGTGCCCTCCATCTCGACCGGGTTCTGGGTGGCCACGACCATGAACGGCGAGGGCAGTTCGTAGCTGGTGCCGTCGATGGTGACCTGGCGCTCCTCCATGGACTCCAGCAGCGCCGACTGGGTCTTCGGCGAGGCGCGGTTGATCTCGTCGCCGACCACGACCTGGGCGAAGATCGCGCCCGGGCGGAACTCGAAGTCGTGCCGCTGCTGGTCGTAGATGTTGGTGCCGGTGACGTCCGAGGGCAGCAGGTCGGGCGTGAACTGGATGCGGCGCACGGTGCAGTCGAGCGAGCGGGCGAGCGCCTTGGCCAGCATGGTCTTGCCGACGCCGGGCACGTCCTCCAGCAGCAGGTGGCCCTCGGCGAGCAGGACGGTCAGGGCGATCCGGACGGCCTCCGGCTTGCCCTCGATCACGCTCTCGACGTTGCCGCGCACGCGGTCCACGACCGCGGCGAGTTCGGGGAGCCCGGTCTGCCGGAACCCGCCCGCCCGCTGCGGTTCGCCCCCCGCGGGACTGCCGAGTCCGGCCTGATCCTTGTAGCTCGTCACCCGTATACGCTCCCTGGCACCCTGTGCCCGCCCCGTCCCGAGGCCGGACCCCACCCCATGCTTGACGCGGCCGTCCCGGGGGCGGTTCCGAACGAGGAGCCGGCGGCCGGGAAGGCGGCCTGCGGCCTGGCCGCCCCAGGTGGTTCGGGGTCCGACCGGCAGGCGCATTCTCCCCTGCGGGATGGCCAGAAGTCACCATTCGGCGGTGCCCGAATGCCCGGACACCGTCGGCCGGGCAGGGTCGGGGCGGGTCGCTCAGTCGATCTCGCGGAGCAGGCCGGTGTGGACGTCGAAGACGAAGCCGCGGACGTCGTCGGTGTGCGGCAGGAAGGGAGAGGTGCGGACGCGCTGCATGGACTGGCGGACGTCGCCGTCCAGGTCGACGAAGGCCTCCACCGCCCACTGCGGGCGCTGGCCGACCTCCAGCTCCAGCTCGCGGCGGAAGTCCTCGGTCAGCCCGAGCAGGCCGCAGCCGGTGTGGTGGATCAGCGCGATCGAGCGGGTGCCGAGGGCGCGCTGGCTGATGGTCAGGGACCGGATGGTGTCGTCGGTGACGACGCCGCCGGCGTTGCGGATGACGTGGGCGTCGCCGAGTTCGAGGCCGAGCGCGGCGAACAGGTCGAGTCGGGCGTCCATGCAGGCGACCACGGCGATCTTCTGCACCGGGCGGGCGTCCATGCCGCCGTCCCGGAAGGTCACCGCGTAGGCGCGGTTGGCCGTGACGAAGCGGTCGATGACGGTGGGTCTGGCAGGGTCGGCAGCGGCGTTCGGCGAGGGCCGGTCGGGTGTCACTGTCATGGGGGCGACGTTAGTGCGGATCGGGCCCGCGCGGTGGGGCCGGGAGCTACAGAACGGCGGGCCGTGATCGGGTGCATCGCCACAACGGGAGCTGCTCCCGGAGCGGCCGCCGCCGACCCCGCACGCGGGGCGGCCAGGGGGCGCGCGCCCGCCGCCGAAGGCCCCCGATCCGGACCGCCGCCGGTCCGCCCCGAGGGCCGCGACCTGCGGTGATCCGTACCGCCGCCCGGGTGGTGCGCCGGAGCGGGCCATTGACTGGCAGGGGCCGCGCGATAGAGTTTGCGGCGCAGTGGAGCACACCCGCCGGGGCCCGTCAACGGGGCTTCCCCGGCCGGTGCGGCCCGGTCGAAGCGGCCCGTGGCCTCCTCCCGCTCCGTGCCCACCTGGCGCACCTTCCCCGGCGCCGGGCGGTCACGACCTTCCCCTCGAGCGGGCGGGGACCACGGGCCGCTTCGTCGCGCCGGGGCACGGTGGGCGAGAATGGTCGCAGCTCCCGGACGTCGGGCTGCTCCGCACCGAGGAAGGGCGCCACCGCGCATGACCACCAACGAACCGGGCCCCAAGCACGTTCCGGTGATGCTCCAGCGGTGCATGGATGCGCTCGCACCGGCGATCTCGCGCCCCGGGGCCGTCGTGGTGGACGCCACCCTCGGCCTCGGCGGGCACAGCGAGGCGCTGCTGACCCAGTTCCCTGAGGTGCGGCTGGTCGCGGTGGACCGCGACCCGGCGGCGCTGAAGCTGTCCGGCGAGCGGCTGGCCCCGTTCGGCGACCGGGCGACCCTGGTGCACGCCGTCTACGACGAGATCCCCGAGGTGCTGGAGCGCCTGGACATCGACCGGGTCGACGGCGTCCTGTTCGACCTCGGCGTCTCCTCGATGCAGCTGGACGAGGCGGAGCGCGGCTTCGCGTACGCGCAGGACGCGCCGCTGGACATGCGGATGGACCAGACCCGGGGGATCAGCGCGGCGGAGGTGCTGAACACCTACGGCCACGGCGACCTGGCCCGCATCCTCAAGGTGTACGGCGAGGAGCGGTTCGCCGGGAAGATCGCCTCGGCGATCCTGCGGGAGCGGGAGAAGGAACCGTTCACCAACAGCGCGCGTCTGGTCGAGTTGGTGCGGAACGCCATTCCGGCGGCGACCCGTCGGACCGGCGGGAACCCGGCCAAGCGGACGTTCCAGGCGCTGCGGATCGAGGTCAACGGCGAGCTGGAGGTCCTGGACCGGGCGATCCCGGGGGCGCTGGACATCCTCGCGATCGGCGGCCGGATCGTGGTGATGTCCTACCAGTCGCTGGAGGACCGGCTCGTCAAGCAGTACCTGGCCGCCGGTGCGACCAACACCGCTCCGCCGGGGCTGCCGTTCATCCCGGAGGAGCACCAGCCCTGGCTCAAACTGATCACTCGCGGTGCCGAGCTGGCCACCGAGGAGGAGATCGAGGAGAACCGGCGCGCCGCGCCCGTACGGCTGCGGGTGGCGGAGAGGATCAGGGACCGAAGCAAGCGGGGCTGACGAACCGGCCCGGCGGGGTCCGAAGGGCGGAGGAAAGCGGTGGGGCCGGTGGCCGGTGAGGTCCGGGCGGGGCGGGGAGGACTCCCCGGGCAGGGCAGGGCGCGGATCACGGTCCGGCCGGGCAGGCGTCCGGTACGGAGGCGCACACCGTTCGCGGTGCTCGTCGTGGTGCTGCTGGCGGCCGGGCTGCTCGGCCTGCTCGCGCTGAACACCGCACTCAACGAGGGCTCCTTCGAGCTGTCCCGACTGCAGAAGCAGACCACCGTGGCGACCGACGAACAGCAGAGCCTCCAGCACGAGATCGACCAGAGCTCGGCCCCGGACGCGCTGGCCAGGCGCGCCGCCGAGCTGGGCATGGTCCCGGCCGGCGGGATGGCCTTCCTGGACGTCCCGAACGGCGGCAAGGTGGTCGGCACCCCCGGCCCGGCGCAGGACAGCCCGCCGGTCAAGCGCTCCACGGCCGAGCCGTGGCCGACCAGGACCCCCTCCGGTGCCGCCCAGCCGAGCGCGGCCCAGCCCGCCGCCGGGCCGTCACCGGCCGCGCCGCAGCCGGGCGGTGCCCCCTCGCCGGCCGCGCCGCCGCCCGCACCGGCCCCGGCGACGTCCGCCGGCGACTCGGTGATCCAGCTCAACCCGGTCTCGCCCGCCGCGGCCGCGAAGCCGAACGGAGGCGCGGGCCGATGAGCCAGTGGACCGTCAGAAGGGGTGACGGGCGCGAGGCGCCCGGCGAGCGCGGCGAGGTGGCCGCATGAGCACTCCACGTCAGCCGGGCGGGAGCGGCGGTTCCGGCAGCGGCAACGGCCGCCGTCCGGTGCCCCGGGGCACCGCGCCGCGCGCGCAGTCCGCCGCCGGCCGCGGTCAGCCCACCAAGGCCCAGCCCGCCAAGGGGCAGCCGGCCAGGAGCCAGCCCGCCAAGGCCCAGCCCTCCCGCAGCCAGCCGGCGAAGGGCCAGCCCGCGCGCAGCCAGTCGGCCAAGGCCCAGCCCGCCAAGTCGGCCTCCGCCGGCCGTACCCCGCGGGCGCCGCAGCAGCGCCGCCCCGAGGGGCGCCCGCCGGCCCGCAGCCAGGCGGCGGTGCGCCCGAAGAGCCGTCCGCCGCTGCGCCCCAAGGCGCTCAAGCTGGCCGAGCCGAAGCGCCGGCTGCGGGTGATCTCCGTGGTGCTGTCGCTGGTGTTCTCCGTCTTCGCGGGCCGCCTGGTGCAGCTCCAGCTGGTGGACGCCGACGCGCTGGCCGCCGACGCCAACACCAACCGCTACATGAACATCCCGATCACCGCCGAACGCGGCTCGATAACGTCCTCCGACGGGGTCGCGCTGGCGGCCACCGTGGACGCGTACGACATCACCGCCGACCCGGCGATGTTCACCCCGGAGGCGACCGGCATCCCGGACGCGCCGGAGCAGGCGGCCGCGCTGCTGTCGCCGATCCTCGGCGTGCCCAAGGAGAAGATCGCCACCGACCTGCACACCCCCAAGACCCGCTACAAGCGGCTCGCGGCCCAGCAGACCCCGGCCGCCAAGAAGCAGATCAGCGACCTCAAGTCGGGCCTGGAGAAGCAGGCCGGCTCGCGGGCCTGCCAGGCCCAGAAGAAGCTGCTCGGCAAGCCCGCCGACCAGGGCGGGCGCACCCGGGTGGACAACGAGTGCGCCAACCCGCTGGCCGGGGTGTTCAACCGGGAGACCCAGAAGCGGATCTACCCGGCGGACGGCCTGGCCGCCAACCTGGTCGGCTTCGTCAACGCCGAGGGCGAGGGCGCCGGCGGCCTGGAGCAGCAGTACCAGAAGCTGCTGGCCGGCAAGGACGGCCACAGCAGCTACGCCCAGTCGGGCGGGCGGCTGGTGCCCACCGCCGGGGGCTCGATGGAGCCGGCCGTGCCGGGCGACGACGTGAAGCTGACCATCAACCGGGACATCCAGTGGGCCGCCCAGCGGGCGATCACCGACCAGGTGGCCAACTCCGGCGCGGAGAAGGGCTACGTGGTGGTCCAGGACGTGAAGACCGGCCAGGTCCTCGCGATGGCCACCGCGCCCGGCTTCAACCCGAACGACCTGAGCCTGGCCAAGCAGTCCCAGATGGGCAACCCGGCCCTGGTCGACGCGTACGAACCGGGCAGCACCGCCAAGCTGATGAGCCTGGCCGCGGTGCTGGACTCCGGCACGGCCAACTGGGACACCAAGGTGACCGTGCCCAACCGGCTGGTCCGGGCCGGGCAGCAGTTCAAGGACGACGTCGAGCACGGCGACTGGCACCTGACCCTGGCCGGGGTGCTCGCCAAGTCCTCCAACATCGGCACCATCGAGGCGGTCGAGACCCTCGGCGGCGGCGACCAGCTGAAGACCAACCAGGTGCTGGACGGCTACATGCGCAAGTTCGGGGTGGCCCAGCCGACCGGTCTGGGCTTCCCCGGGGAGACCTCCGGGATGCTCAAGAAGCCGGAGGACCTGGTCGCCTCGGAGAAGTACAACATCTCCTTCGGTCAGGGCCCGCTGCAGATGAACGCGCTCCAGGCCACCTCGGTCTACTCGACCATCGCCAACGGCGGGGTGCGGGTCGCGCCCAGCATCGTCCAGGGCGTCACCGACCCGAACGGCAAGTACGCCCCGAGCGCGCCGGGGGAGCAGACCCGGGTGGTCAGCCCGGAGACGGCCAAGACCCTCACGTCGATGCTGGAGTCGGTCGTCGACGACGAGCAGGGCACCGGCGGCAAGGCCGCCATCCCCGGCTACCGGGTCGCGGGCAAGACCGGCACCGCCGACCGGGGCGCCGCCGACGGCAAGGGCTACGACGGCTACACCGCCTCCTTCATCGGCTTCGCCCCCGCCGACGCCCCCCGCTACACCGTCTCCTGCACCCTCCAGGGCCCGGTCAACGGCCACTTCGGCGGCCAGCTGTGCGGCCCGGTGTTCAAGCAGGTGATGGAGTTCACCCTGAAGACCATGCAGGTCCCGCCGAGCGGCAGCCCGGCGCCGAACCTGGCCGTCGAGTGGAAGCCGTGAGCGCACGATGAGCAACGGACCGGCCGGGCCGGAGCACGGCGCGGCGGAGGGCCGGTTTGGCCCTGGACACCCTTCGGCGGATAGCCTTCCCGCCGTGCCGAAACCCGATCAAACCACCGTGAGTCCGCCCCGTCCGACCGGGACCACCGCCCTGCCGCTCGCCGAGCTGGCCGCCGAACTGGGCCTGCCGCCCGTCGAGGGCGGCGCCGTCACCGGCGTCACCCACGACTCCCGCGCGGTCCGTCCGGGCGACGTGTACGTGGCCTTCCCGGGCGCCAACCACCACGGCGCGGCGTTCGCCGGCAAGGCCGCGGAGTCCGGCGCGGTGGCGGTGCTCACCGACCCGGCCGGCGCCGAGCAGGCGGCCGCCACCGGCCTGCCGCTGCTGGTCGTCGACCGGCCGCGGGCCGTCATGGGCGAGCTGGCCGCGATCGTCTACGGCCGCCCCTCCCGGCGGCTGCTGATGATCGGGCTGACCGGCACCAACGGCAAGACCACCACCTCCTACCTGGTCGAGGGCGGCCTGCGCGGCGCCGGGCGCAGCCCGGGCGTGATCGGCACCGTCGAGATGCGGGTCGGCGAGGAGCGGATCAAGAGCGAGCGCACCACCCCCGAGGCCACCGACCTGCACGCGATCCTCGGCGTGATGGCCGAGCGCGGCGCCGACGCGGTGACCATGGAGGTCTCCAGCCACGCCCTGGTCTTCGGCCGCACCGACGGGGTCGCGTACGACGTCGCGCTGTTCAACAACCTGACCCCCGAGCACCTCGACTTCCACCCGGACATGGAGGACTACTTCCAGGCGAAGGCCCGGCTCTTCCAGCCCGGCAAGTCCCGCCACGGCGTGGTCAACCTGGACGACGAGTACGGCCGCCGGCTCGCCGCCGAGGCCAAGATCCCGGTGACCACCTTCTCCGCGACCGGCGCCGCCGCTGCCGACTGGCGGGCCGTGGACGTCCGGCTCGGGCCGGTCGGCTCCACCTTCAAGGTGCTGGGCCCGGACGGCGCCGAGGCCGAGGCCTCCGTCCCGCTGCCCGGCCCGTTCAACGTCGCCAACGCGCTCGCCGCGATCACCCTGCTGGTCGCCGCCGGCCTGCCGCTGGAGCGGGCCGTGGCCGGCGTCGCCGCCGTCCCCGGCGTGCCCGGCCGGCTGGAGCGGGTGGACGCCGGACAGCCGTTCGTCGCCGTCGTCGACTACGCGCACAAGCCGGACGCCCTGCAGGCCGTCCTCGCCTCGCTGCGCGAGGTCACCGAGGGCCGGCTGCACGTCGTGGTCGGCTGCGGCGGCGACCGCGACCCGCACAAGCGCGGCCCGATGGGCGCCATCGCCGCCCGTCTCGCCGACACCGCCCTGCTGACCAGTGACAACCCGCGCAGCGAGGACCCGCTGGCGATCCTCGCCACCATGCTGACCGGCGCCGCCGCGGTGCCCGAGGCCGAGCGCGGCGACGTCCTGGTCGTCCCCGACCGGGCCGAGGCGATCGGCCTCGCCGTCGCGCGCGCCCGGGCGGGGGACACCGTGCTGGTGGCCGGCAAGGGCCACGAGCTCGGCCAGTACGTACGAGACGAGATCCGCCCCTTCGACGACCGGGAGGTGCTGCGCGAATCCATCGCGCGGACCACGGCCGCACGGGGCGACCGAGGAGTAGAGCAGCAGTGATCGCACTGACCCTCGCCGAGGTGGCCGCCGCCGTCGGAGGCACGCTGGACGGCGCCGACCCGGACGCCCTGGTCACCGGCCCGGTCGAGGTCGACTCGCGGAAGGTGGCCCCCGGCGGCCTGTTCGCGGCCTTCGTCGGCGAGCACGTGGACGGCCACGACTACGCGGCCAAGGCGGTCGGGGACGGCGCCGTCGCGGTGCTGGCCTCCCGCCCGGTCGGCGTGCCCGCCGTCCTGGTCGACAGTGTGGTGGAGGCGCTCGGCAGGCTGGCCCGCGCCGTGGTCGCCCGTGCCGAGGGCACCGCCGTGGTCGCGCTGACCGGCTCGGCCGGCAAGACCAGCACCAAGGACCTGATCGCCCAGCTGCTCCAGCGCCGCGGCGAGACCGTCTACCCGCCCGGCTCGCTCAACAACGAGATCGGCCACCCGATGACCGCGCTGCGGGTCGAGGCCGGCACCCGGCACCTGGTCATGGAGATGGGCGCCCGGCACAAGGGCGACATCGAGTACCTCACCTCGATCACCCCGCCCCGGATCGGCGTGGTGCTCAACGTCGGCACCGCCCACGTCGGCGAGTTCGGCTCCCAGGAGGCGATCGCCGAGGCCAAGGGCGAACTGGTGGAGTCGCTGCCCGCCGACGGCGCCGCGATCCTCAACGCGGACGACCGGCTGGTGCGCGCGATGGCCTCCCGTACCAGGGCGAAGGTGGTCCTGTTCGGGGAATCGCCGGACGCCCACGTCCGGGCCACCGACGTTCGCCTGGACGCCACCGGGCGGCCATCGTTCACGCTCACCACCCCGGCCGGTTCCGCGCCCGTGCAGCTGCGCCTGTACGGTGAGCACCACGTCTCGAACGCCCTCGCCGCCGCAGCGGTGGCGGTGGAGCTCGGGATGTCCGTCGACGACACCGCGGCAGCCCTGGGCGAAGCGGGTGCGCTGTCCCGCTGGCGCATGGAGGTCGTCGACCGGGCCGACGGTGTCACCGTCGTGAACGACGCCTACAACGCGAACCCCGACTCGATGCGGGCCGCGCTGCGGGCGCTCGTCTCGATGGGTGGCCGGGGCCCGGAGCGCCGCCGCACCTGGGCGGTGCTCGGCGAGATGCGGGAGCTCGGCGAGGACAGCCTGGCCGAGCACGACGCCATCGGGCGGCTCGCCGTCCGGCTGGACGTCACCAAGCTGGTGGCGGTCGGCGGACGCGAGGCGGCCTGCATGGAACTCGGCGCGAGGAACGAAGGTTCGTGGGGTGAGGAGTCGGTGCTGGTGTCCGACGCGGACGCGGCGGTCGAGCTGCTGCGCAGTCAGCTGCGGCCGGGGGACGTGGTCCTGGTGAAGGCTTCCCGTTCGGTGGGGCTGGAGAAGGTGGCCGAGGCCCTCCTGACGGACGGTGTGGCCGCCTGATGAAGCAGATCCTTTTCTCCGGGATGATCGGTCTCATCCTGTCGCTGCTCGGCACCCCCGCCCTGATCAAGGTGCTCGCGAAGCACGGCTACGGCCAGTACATCCGGGACGACGGCCCCAAGGCGCACCACAGCAAGAAGGGCACGCCCACGATGGGCGGCATCGCCTTCATCCTGGCGACCCTGATCGCGTACTTCGCCACGAAGGCGATAACGGGCGAGAGCCCGACCGCCTCCGGGCTGTTGGTGCTCTTCCTGACCGCGGGCCTCGGCCTGGTCGGCTTCCTGGACGACTACATCAAGGTGGTCAAGCGCCGCTCGCTGGGCCTGCGGGCCAAGGCGAAGCTGGCCGGCCAGTCGATCGTCGGCCTCGGGTTCGCCATCCTGGCGATGCAGTTCCCGGACGACCGCGGGCTCAACCCGGCGTCCCAGAGCCTGTCCTTCGTCCGGGACTTCAAGTGGGCGATCGGCCCCGTCCTGTTCGTCATCTTCGCGTACTTCATGATCGCCGCGATGTCGAACGGCGTGAACCTGACGGACGGTCTGGACGGCCTGGCCACCGGCGCCTCGGTGATGGTCTTCGGCGCCTACACCTTCATCGGCATCTGGGAGCACACCCAGAGCTGCGCCTACGCGATCACCGCGACCGCCAACTGCTACGACATCCGGGACCCGCTGGACCTCGCCGTCGTGGCCTCCGCCCTGATGGGCTCCTGCTTCGGCTTCCTGTGGTGGAACACCTCGCCCGCCAAGATCTTCATGGGTGACACCGGCTCGCTCGCCCTCGGCGGCGCCCTGGCCGGTCTGGCGATCTGCTCCCGCACCGAGCTGCTGCTCGCCCTGCTCGGCGGCCTCTACGTGATCATCACCCTCTCGGTGATCATCCAGGTCGGCTCCTTCCGGATGACCGGCAAGCGCGTCTTCAAGATGGCGCCGTTGCAGCACCACTTCGAACTCAAGGGCTGGACCGAGGTCCTGATCGTCGTCCGGTTCTGGATCATCCAGGGCCTGTGCGTCGCCGTCGGCCTCGGCCTGTTCTACGCGGGATGGGTGACCGGATGACCGACCCCGACCTGACCACCCCGGCCACCCCGGCCAACCCGGACTTCGCCGGCCTGCCGGTCGCCGTCGCCGGGCTCGGCGTCTCGGGCATCAGCGCCGCGCGCGTCCTGCACGGCCTCGGCGCCCGGGTCACCGTGGTGGACGGCGGCAGCGGCCCCGGCCTGGCCGCCCGGGCCGCCGAGCTGGAGGCGCTCGGCGTCACCGTGCGGCTAGGCGACGGCGCGAGCCTGCCCGAGGGCACCGAACTGATCGTCACCTCGCCCGGCTGGGCGCCGGACAGCCCGCTGTTCGCCGCCGCCGAGGCGGCCGGGGTGCCGGTCTGGGGCGACGTCGAGCTGGCCTGGCGGCTGCGCAGGCCGCTGCCCGGCACCGGCGAGCCCGCCCCCTGGCTGGCCGTCACCGGCACCAACGGCAAGACCACCACCGTCCAGATGCTCGCCTCGATCCTCACCGCCGCCGGCAAGCGCACCGCCGCCGTCGGCAACGTCGGGGTCTCGGTCCTGGACGCGGTGCTCGCCGAGGAGCCGTACGACGTGCTCGCCGTCGAGCTCTCCAGCTACCAGCTGCACTGGGCGCCCTCGCTGCGCCCGCACTCGGCCGCAGTGCTCAACCTGGCGCCCGACCACCTCGACTGGCACGGCTCGATGGAGGCGTACGCCGCCGACAAGGGCCGGATCTACGAGGGCAACACGGTCGCCTGCGTGTACAACCTGGCCGACCCGGCCACCGAGGCGCTGGTCCGCGAGGCCGACGTCGAGGAGGGCTGCCGGGCGATCGGCTTCGGCCTCGGCGCCCCCGGCCCGTCGAACCTCGGCGTGGTGGACGGGCTGCTGGTGGACCGCGCCTTCGTCGAGGACCGGGCCAAGAACGCGGCCGAGCTGGGCGCGGTGTCGGACGTCAACCCGCCGGCCCCGCACAACATCGCCAACGCGCTCGCCGCGGCGGCGCTGGCCCGGGCGTACGGCGTCGAGCCGAAGGCCGTCCGGGAGGGCCTGCGGGCCTTCCGCCCGGACGCCCACCGGATCGCCGAGGTCGGCGTGGTCCGCGAGGTCACGTACATCGACGACTCCAAGGCCACCAACACCCACGCGGCGGCCGCCTCGCTGGCCGCCTACCGGCCGATCGTCTGGATCGCCGGGGGCCTGGCCAAGGGCGCGACCTTCGACGACCTGGTGCAGGGCGCGGCCGAGCGGCTGCGCGCCGTGGTGCTGATCGGCCAGGACCGGGCGGTGATCCGGGAGGCGCTGGAGCGACACGCTCCGGATGTGCCGGTGATCGAGGCGGCCGAGGGCCAGACTGGCGCGGTGGCGATGGCCGAGGTCGTTCGAACGGCCGCGTCGCTCGCCCGATCGGGTGACACGGTGCTGCTGGCGCCGGCCTGCGCCTCGATGGACATGTTCACCAACTACGGCGAGCGCGGCGACCTCTTCGCGGCGTCCGTCCGGGAGCTGGCGGGCGAGTAGTCAGGCGGGTGGACGGGCCGGCGCGGGCGCGTCGGACGGAGAGAGTGAGCGGGGAGCGGTGGCGGGGCAGGGCAGAGCGGATTCCGGCGTTGTGAAGCGGGACGCCGCCGAGCCGATGAGGGTGATCTCCGCCACCACGACCAAGTACAAGTCGGCCGGTCCGCTGGCCCGTCTCCAGGCCTTCCGGGCCCGGTGGCGGTACTGGCTGGACCGGCCGCTCACCCCGTACCTGCTGGTGCTCGGCAGCACCCTGCTGCTGGTCGTGCTCGGCCTGATGATGGTCTTCTCGGCCTCGCAGATCCTCGCCCTGAACCAGCACCACACGGCGCAGTACTACTTCCTCAAGCAGCTGATCGCGGCCATCCTCGGCCTGGTCCTGCTGATCGGCTTCGCCTCCGTCCCGGTGGCGGTGCTGCGGGTGATCACCTACCCGGTGATGATCGCGGTGATCGGCGCCCTCACCCTGGTCGCCATCCCCGGCATCGGGGTGCGGATCAACGGCAACCAGAACTGGCTGGATTTCGGCTTCTTCCAGTTCCAGCCCTCGGAGTTCGCCAAGCTCGCGCTGGTGCTCTGGGGCGCCGACCTGCTCGCCCGCAAGCAGAAGGCCGGCACCCTCAACTCGTGGAAGCACCTGCTGGTGCCGCTGGTGCCGGGGGCCCTGCTGCTGCTCGCGCTGATCATGTTCGGCGGCGACATGGGCACCTCGATGATCCTGGTGGCGATGCTGTTCGCGCTGCTCTGGATGGTCGGCGCGCCGCTGCGGCTGTTCGTGGCCACCGTCGGGGTGGCGGTGGTGGTCTGCACCGCGCTGGTGGTCACCGTCCCGCACCGGGCCGAGCGGCTGGGCTGCATCGGCGTCACCAAGCTCGACCCGGAGGGCGCCTGCTTCCAGGCCCTGCACGGCGTCTTCGCGTTCGCCAACGGCGGCGGCTTCGGTACCGGCCTCGGCGCCGGCGTGGAGAAATGGGGCCAGCTGCCCGAGGCGCACACCGACTTCATCTTCGCCGCGACCGGCGAGGAACTCGGTCTGGTGGGGACGCTGTCGGTGCTCGGTCTCTTCGCGGCACTAGGCTACGCGGGTATCCGTGTGGCCATCGGTACGAAGGAGCCCTTCGTCAGGTACGCCGCGGGAGCCGCCACCACCTGGATCATGGCGCAGGCCATGATCAACCTGGGGTCGGCGCTGGGACTGCTGCCCATCGCGGGCGTCCCGCTCCCGCTGTTCTCCTACGGCGGTTCCGCCATGCTGTCGGCCATGTCCGCGATCGGTGTGCTGCTGTGCCTGGCGCGCAGCACCTCGGGCGCGAAGGCGGCCCTGGCCGCCCGGAGCAAGAACTCCCGGATCAGGAGACAACTGGCCCGGGTGCTGCCACGACGACGAACCACAGCGCGCCCGGCCCCGGGGCCGGCACGCAGGGAGCGGTGAATTTCGGTGCATGTCGTACTCGCCGGCGGGGGGACCGCCGGTCACATCGAGCCGGCCATGGCCCTCGCGGATGCCCTCCGCAGGCACGACCCGTCCGTCGGGATCACCGCCCTGGGCACCGAGCGCGGACTGGAGACCCGACTGGTACCCGAGCGCGGCTACCAGCTCGAGCTCATCCCGGCCGTCCCGCTGCCCCGCAAGCCCACCCCGGAGCTGATCACCGTCCCCGGCCGGCTGCGCGGCACCGTCCGGGCCGCCCAGGAGATCATCGAGCGGGTCAACGCGGACGCCGTGGTCGGCTTCGGCGGCTACGTCGCGATGCCCGCCTACCTGGCCGCCAAGCGGGCCGGGGTGCCGATCGTGGTGCACGAGGCGAACGCCCGCCCGGGCCTGGCCAACAAGATCGGCGCCCGCTACAGCGACTTCGTGGCGGTCTCCACGCCGGACAGCAAGCTGCGCGACTCCCGGTACATCGGCATCCCGCTGCGCCGGACCATCGCCACCCTGGACCGCGGCGCGGCCCGCCCGGAGGCCCGCCAGTACTTCGGCCTCGACCAGCGGCTGCCCACCCTGCTGGTCTCCGGCGGCTCCCAGGGCGCCCGCCGGCTCAACGAGACGATCACCGCGATCGCCCCGCGGCTCCAGCAGTACGGCGTGCAGATCCTGCACGCGGTCGGCCCGAAGAACGAGCTGCCGCAGGTGGCGGACGTCCCCGGGATGCCGCCGTACCGCCCGGTGCCGTACCTGGACCGGATGGACCTCGCCTACGCGGCCGCCGACATGATGCTCTGCCGGGCCGGCGCCATGACGGTGGCCGAGCTGGCGGCCGTCGGCCTGCCCGCCGCCTTCGTCCCGCTGCCGATCGGCAACGGCGAGCAGCGGCTGAACGCCCAGCCGATGGTCAAGGCCGGCGGCGGTCTGCTGGTGGACGACGCCGAGCTGACCCCGGACTGGGTGCTGCAGAACGTGCTGCCGGTGCTCACCGACCCGCAGCGGCTGTGGGACATGAGCCGTTCGGCCGCCGAGTTCGGCCGCCGGGACGCCGACGACCTGCTGGTCGGCATGGTCTACGAGGCCATCCAGGCCCACCGCGGCGGCCGCCGCCGTGGCTGACGGCCGGCTCGCCGACCCGCTGGAGGAGGAGCTGGAGGTGGAGGAGTCCGCTCCCCGCCTCCGGCTCTCCCGGCGGGGCATCGTGGTGCTGGGCGCGCTCGGCGCCGCGGTGCTCGGCGTGCTGGCCTGGCTGGTGTTCTTCTCCTCGGTCCTGGACGTGCGCACCGTCGCCGTCCAGGGCGCGGGCGACGACAAGCTGACGCCGGACCAGGTCCGCGAGGCGGTCGGCGGGCTCGGCGACGGGCCGCTGGCGCGGGTGGACCTGGACGGCGTCCGGCACCGGGTGGAGGGGATCCCCCGGGTGGCCAGGGCCGAGGTGTGGCGGGGCTGGCCGCACACCCTGCGGGTGAAGGTCGTCCAGCGCACGGCGGTGGCCGCGGTCAAGGGGGACGACGGCCGGTTCACCCAGGTCGACGCCGGGGGCGTGAGCTTCGCCACCGAACCGGCCCCGCCCGAGGGCGTCCCGGTGGTCGAGCTGCGACTCAGTCAGCAGGCGAACGACGTCGACGGGGTGATCTCCCGTCCGCAGCTGGTGCAGGGCGCGGTGGCGGTGGCCGCCGGGCTGCCGCCGGAGGTCGCCAAGCGGGTCGGCTCGGTGCTGGTGCACTCGTACGACGACATCCAGTTGCAGCTCAGCGGGGGTGTGACGGTGCGCTGGGGGAGTCCGGAGCAGATCGACCGCAAGGCCCGGGTCCTGGTCGCGCTCCTGAACCAGAAGGGCACGAACTTCGACGTGACGGCGCCGGAGGCGCCGGCGGTGTCGGGATGATCCGGTAGGTTCTCTGCCTGAGGGAGGGGTTGACGCCTTGAAGTGTCGGCCCGACTCTTGGTGGTCACCCCCGGTTTCCTAAGCCGGCCGATGATCACATAGGCTCAAAAGAAAAAGGGAAGCTCGGCGTGTTCGTTGAAACGCGTGCCTGGAGCCACCTAGTGTCCTGTGTCACCAGACTGTGTTTCCTGGTGATGTGACGGAGACACAGAACTAACCCTAAAGGTCAAGTTTAGGGTTGGGGTCGGCGGTCGGCATTTCGGACATTCAGTCAGAAACCAGGCTCCCTACCCATCGACATCCGTCGGTACGGCCCCGCCCCGGGTCGGGCCGACCCGGAAATTCGAGGCGAGAGGCCTTCGACGTGGCAGCACCGCAGAACTACCTCGCAGTCATCAAGGTCGTCGGAATCGGCGGCGGTGGTGTCAACGCCATCAACCGGATGATCGAGGTCGGTCTCAAGGGCGTCGAGTTCATCGCGATCAACACCGATGCGCAGGCCCTCCTGATGAGCGACGCCGACGTCAAGCTCGATGTGGGCCGTGAACTCACCCGGGGCCTCGGCGCCGGCGCCAACCCCGAGGTCGGCCGCAAGGCCGCCGAGGACCACCGCGAGGAGATCGAGGAGGTCCTCAAGGGGGCCGACATGGTCTTCGTGACCGCCGGCGAGGGCGGTGGCACGGGCACGGGCGGCGCGCCCGTCGTCGCCAACATCGCGCGCTCGCTGGGCGCCCTGACGATCGGCGTGGTCACCCGCCCCTTCACCTTCGAGGGCCGCCGCCGGGCCAACCAGGCCGAGGACGGCATCGCCTCCCTGCGCGAAGAGGTCGACACCCTCATCGTGATCCCCAACGACCGGCTGCTGTCCATCTCGGACCGCCAGGTCAGCGTCCTCGACGCGTTCCGCTCGGCCGACCAGGTCCTGCTCTCCGGTGTCCAGGGCATCACCGACCTGATCACCACCCCGGGTCTGATCAACCTCGACTTCGCCGACGTCAAGTCCGTCATGTCGGACGCCGGTTCGGCGCTCATGGGCATCGGCTCCGCCCGCGGTGAGGACCGCGCCAAGGCCGCCGCCGTGATGGCGATCTCCTCGCCGCTGCTGGAGGCCTCGATCGACGGCGCCCGCGGCGTGCTGCTGTCCATCTCGGGCGGCTCCGACCTCGGCCTGTTCGAGATCAACGAGTCGGCCCAGCTGGTCAGCGAGGCGGCGCACCCCGAGGCGAACATCATCTTCGGTGCCGTCATCGACGACGCGCTCGGCGACGAGGTCCGGGTCACCGTCATCGCGGCCGGCTTCGATGGCGGGCAGCCGCCGGCGATCGTCCGCGACCCGGTGGTCAAGTCCACCACCCCGGAGCGCCCGGCCACCCCGCCGGCCGCCCCGGAGCGCCCGGCCGGCCGCCCGTACGGGACGATCGGCTCGGTGACGTCCCGTTCGGAGGGCGAGTCCTCGACCACCACGTCGAGCCGGAGCGCCGAGACCTCGACCACCACGACCGCCTCCGCCCCGGTTCCGCCGCAGGTGCAGCCGGCCCGGCAGCCGTTCGTGGAGAGCCCGGCGGAGGAGCTCGACGTCCCGGATTTCCTTAAGTGATCGATCACGCGATCCGCGCGGGTGCTCACTTCGCCTTCACCTCACGGTGGGGCGGGGTGAGCACTTCGCCGTACGGGGAGCTCAACCTCGGCGGCGCGGTGGGGGACGACCCGGAGGCCGTGCGGGAGAACCGGGCGCTGGCCGCCCGGCGGCTGGGGCTCGACCCGGCCGACGTGGTGTGGATGAACCAGGTGCACGGCGCCGAGGTCGCGGTGGTGACCGAGCGCCAGCCGCTCGGGCAGGCCCCGACGGTGGACGCGGTGGTCTCCGACCGGGCGCTCGCGCTGGCGGTGCTGACCGCCGACTGCACCCCGGTGCTGCTGGCCGATCCGGTGGCGGGCGTGGTGGGCGCGGCCCACGCGGGCCGGCCCGGGCTGGCGGCCGGGGTGGTGCCCGCGGCCGTCCGGGCGATGGTCGAACTGGGCGCGGAGCCCTCGCGGATCACCGCCGCCACCGGGCCCGCGGTCTGCGGCCGCTGCTACGAGGTGCCGGCCGAACTGCGCGCCGAGGTCGCCGCGGTGGTGCCGGAGGCCTTCGCCGAGACGTCCTGGGGGACTCCGGCCCTGGACGTGCCGGAGGGAGTCGCGGCCCAGCTGGCCGCGGCGGGGGTCAAGGAGCTGGTGCGGTCACCGGTCTGCACCCTCGAATCCGCCGATCACTACTCCTATCGCCGCGAGCAGCGCACCGGCCGGCTCGCGAGCTACGTCTGGTTGGGCTCTGATCACTGATGACGAACGACATCTACGGACCGTTCCCGGGGAGCGCCGCGTTCGTGGCGGCGCTGACGGAGGGCCAGCGGGCCCGGTACGAGGAACTCGGCACCAACCTCGACGTGGTCGAGCGCCGGATCGCGGACGCCTGCGCGGCCGCCGGGCGCGCCCGGAGCGAGGTCACCCTGGTCGTCGTCACCAAGACCTACCCCGCCGAGGACACCGCGCTGCTGGCCGGACTCGGTGTGACGGACGTCGCGGAGAACCGTGACCAGGACGCCGCTCCCAAGGCGGAGCAGTGCAGAAACCTTCCTCTTGACTGGCACTTCGTCGGCCAGCTGCAGACCAACAAGGTCCGCTCGGTCGTCCGGTACGCGAACCACGTGCACTCGGTGGACCGGCTCCGGCTGGTCCAGTCGCTCTCCGCGGCGGTGCTCAAGTCGGAGCGCCCGGAGCTGGGTTGCCTGGTGCAGGTGGCGCTGGACAAGGCGTACGGGGAGGGTGAGCACCGGGCGGGGGTCGCGCCGGAGGACGTCGCGCAACTGGCCGACGCGATCGCCGACACGCCCGGGCTGCGGCTGGACGGTGTGATGACCGTCGCTCCGCTGGCGGGCCCGCTGGCCGGGGATCCGGCCCGCGCCTTCGATCGGCTGACGGAAATCGCAACCGCCGTACGGGCGGACCATCCGGCTGCCACCATGGTCTCCGCAGGGATGAGCGGCGACCTTGAGCAGGCGATTGCCGCCGGAGCGACACATGTGCGCGTCGGAACGGCGGTACTCGGAGTGAGGTCACCCCTCAGGTAACGTCACCGGGTAAGTAGATCAGACAGCAGGACAAAATAGGACAGAATCTAGCAGCTCTTCGGAGCGCTAGCGAACCGTGGATCGCAGCTCCGCGGCCCCCACTCCACGAAACTGACCGGCCGTCGGGCTGACGCGCCGTCGTGGAGGGGCCGCGGAATCCGCAGGCAGGGCCGTCATGTGCCCGGGTTGCCGGGACGGAGCCGGTCCTGACGGAGCGAGCGGAGCGAGCGACCATCAGAAGGTGCGCGCATCGCGAAGCCCGCCACCGAGCGTCAGCGAGGTGGCTATGAGCGGAGGAGACAGGAGCATGGCCGGCGCAATGCGCAAGATGGCGGTCTACCTCGGCCTCGTGGAGGACGAGACGTACGACGGCCAGGGGTACGACCCCGACGACGACTACGACGCGGACCCCGAGCCGATCCGGACGGGCCAGCGGACCGAGGACATCCCCCGGCCGGCCCCGGCTCCGGTGGCCGCCGCGCCCGCTCCGGTCTCCTCGATCGCCCCGCAGCCGGTGCCCGCGGCGGTGCCGATCCGACAGGAGACTCCGAGGATGGCCCCCGTGTCGTCCATCACACCCGAACGTCGCCACAACCTGGAGAAGAGCGCACCGGTGATCATGCCCAAGGTCGTGAACGAACGAGAGCCCTACCGCATCACCACGCTGCACCCCCGGACCTACAACGAGGCCCGTACCATCGGGGAACAGTTCCGCGGCGGCACCCCCGTGATCATGAATCTGACGGAGATGGACGACACCGACGCGAAGCGCCTCGTAGACTTCGCCGCTGGACTCGTCTTCGGTCTGCACGGCAGTATCGAGCGCGTGACACAGAAGGTGTTCCTGCTGTCGCCTGCTAACGTCGATGTCACGGCGGAGGACAAGGCTCGGATCGCCGAGGGTGGGTTCTTCAACCAGAGCTGACCCGGCCACGACTTTACGTGTGGATCTGATCAACAGTGGTTTAGCGACAGGTGACGAGCGGCAGGCCCGAGGGATCGGGACCGGGGAGAGGGAAACGCGATGGACATCGTGTGGGCGGTGCTCTACTACGCCCTGACCGTCTTCCTGGTGTTCCTGCTCGTACGACTGGTCATGGACTGGGTCTTCCAGTTCGCGCGTTCGTGGCGGCCCGGCAAGGCCATGGTCCTGGTCCTGGAGGCCACGTACACTGTCACGGATCCGCCGCTCAAGCTTCTTCGGCGGCTCATTCCGCCGTTGCGTTTCGGGGGCGTGGCGCTCGACCTGTCCTTCTTCGTACTGATGATCATTGTGTATGTCCTGATCTCGCTTGTGCACCCCTAGTCGTAGGTGAGCGATGCGACAGGATGCCGGTGTGCCGACGATCACGTTGAGGTGAAGAGATGCCATTGACCCCCGAGGACGTTCGGAACAAGCAGTTCACGACCGTCCGCCTGCGTGAAGGCTATGACGAGGACGAGGTCGATGCCTTCCTCGACGAGGTCGAGGCGGAGCTGACCCGCCTCCTCCGGGAGAACGAGGACCTGCGCGCCAAGCTGGCCGCGGCGACTCGTGCCGCCGCGCAGAACCAGGCCAACCTGCGCAAGGAGCCGCAGCAGGACGCGCCCCGACAGGGCGGCGCTCCGGTGCCGGCCGCCATATCCGGTCCGCCGGTCCCCGGCCAGCAGGGTCCGGGCGGCCCGCAGCAGATGGGCCCCGGTGGTCCGCAGCAGATGGGTCCGGGTGGTCCGCAGCAGATGGGCCCCGGCGGCCCGCAGCAGCAGATGGGCAACCAGCCCCTCGGCCTGCCCGCCGGATCCGCCCCGCAGCTTCCCGCTGCCGGCGGCCCGCAGCAGCAGATGAACCAGACCATGGGCGGCCAGCAGCAGCTGGTCCAGCCGATGGGCGGTCAGATGCTCCAGCCCATGGGCGGTCCCGGTGGCCCGCAGCAGATGGGCAACCCGATGGGCCAGGGCATGGGCCAGCAGCAGATGCAGCCGATGGGCGGCCCCATGGGCGGCCCGCAGCAGCAGCAGATGCAGCCGATGGGCGCCCCGATGCAGCAGCAGGGCCCCGGTGGCGACAGCGCGGCCCGCGTGCTGGCGCTCGCTCAGCAGACCGCCGACCAGGCGATCTCCGAGGCCCGCTCCGAGGCCAACAAGATCGTCGGCGAGGCGCGCAGCCGGGCCGAGGGCCTGGAGCGCGACGCCCGTGCGAAGGCCGACGCGCTGGAGCGGGACGCGCAGGAGAAGCACCGCGTCGCGATGGGCTCGCTGGAGTCGGCGCGGGCCACGCTGGAGCGCAAGGTCGAGGACCTGCGGGCGTTCGAGCGTGAGTACCGCACCCGTCTGAAGTCGTACCTGGAGACCCAGCTGCGTCAGCTGGAGTCGCAGGCCGACGACTCGCTCGCCCCGCCGCGGATCCCCGCCACCGCGTCGCTGCCGCCGGCGGCCTCGTCGATGGCTCCGGCCGGTGCCGGCGCGATGAGCGGCGGTGCGCCGAGCTTCGGTGGCGGCCAGCCGTCCTTCGGGGGCAACTCGCCGTCCTTCGGCGGGAACAGCTCCTTCGGCGGCAACTCCTCGGCGCCGAGCTTCGGCGGCCAGTCGACCGGTGGCAACAGCGGTGCTCCGCAGATGCAGCCGGCCGGGATGACCCAGCCGATGGCGGCCGTCCGTCCGCAGCCGCCGCAGCCGATGCAGCAGGCTCCGGCGCCGATGCGGGGCTTCCTGATCGACGAGGACGGCGACAACTGAGGTTGTAGCAGCGCCTTCCGAGAGCGCCCCCTTTCCGACCCACGGGTCGGGGAGGGGGCGCTCTTCTGTGTGGGGGGCGTGCGGGGAGGGGAAGCGCTGCGGCCGGGGGCGTGGGGATCCGGGCGGGGGCGTGCGGGAGCCGGGGTGGCTGCGGGGCTTGGGCGGGTACGGCGAAGCCGCCGTCACCCCGGGGTGACGGCGGCTTCGTTGTCGGGTGGTCAGGCCTTGCGGAGCTGGAAGGCCAGGCCGAGCGACTCGTCGGCGAAGGTCTCGGACTCCCAGTCGGCGGCACCGGCGGCGAAGTCGGTGGCGAGGACCTCCTCGGCGACCAGGGGACCGTGCTCGGCGATCGCCTCGGCGGTCTCCTCCGAGGCGGCGCGCCAGCGCAGGACGATGCGGTCGGCGACGTCCAGGCCGGAGTTCTTGCGGGCCTCCTGGATCTGGCGGATGGCGTCGCGGGCGATGCCGAGCCGCTTGAGCTCCGGGGTGATGGCCAGGTCGAGGGCGACGGTGGCGCCGGACTCGTTGGCGACGGCCCAGCCCTCGCGCGGGGTCTCGGTGATGATCACCTCGTCCGGGGAGAGGGCGACCGTCTCGCCGTCCAGCTCGACCGAGGTCTCGCCGGTGGCGCGCAGTTCGGCGGCCAGGCGGGCGGCGTCGGTGGCGGCGACCGCCTTGGCGACGTCCTGCACGCCCTTGCCGAAGCGCTTGCCCAGCGCGCGGAAGTTGGCCTTGGCGCTGGTGTCGACCAGCGAGCCGCCGACCTCCGCCAGCGACTCCAGGGTGGAGACGTTGAGCTCCTCGGCGATCTGCGCGCGCAGGTCGGCCGGCAGCTCCTCCCAGCCCTGGGCGGCGACCAGCGCGCGGGACAGCGGCTGACGGGTCTTCACGCCGGACTCGGCGCGGGTGGCCCGGCCCAGCTCGACCAGGCGGCGGACCAGCGCCATGTGCCGGGAGAGCTCGGTGTCGATCAGCGACTCGTCGGCCTCCGGCCAGGTGGTCAGGTGCACCGAGGCCGGGGCCTCCGGGGCAACCGGGACGACCAGGTCCTGCCAGACCCGCTCGGTGATGAACGGGGTGAGCGGGGCCATCAGGCGGGTGACCGTCTCCAGCGCCTCGTGCAGCGTGGCGAGCGCGGCGGCGTCGCCCTGCCAGAAGCGGCGGCGGCCGCGGCGGACGTACCAGTTGGACAGGTCGTCGACGAAGCCGGACAGCAGCTTGCCGGCGCGCTGGGTGTCGTACGCCTCGTAGGCCGCGTCGACCTCGCGGACCAGGGTGTTCAGCTCGGAGAGCACCCAGCGGTCCAGCTGCGGGCGGTCGGCCGGGGCCGGGTCGCTCGCCGAGGGCGCCCAGTTCGAGGTGCGGGCGTACAGGGCCTGGAAGGCGACGGTGTTCCAGTAGGTGAGGAGGGTCTTGCGGACCACCTCCTGGATGGTGCCGTGGCCGACCCGGCGGGCCGACCAGGGCGAGCCGCCGGCCGCCATGAACCAGCGGACGGCGTCGGCGCCGTGCTGGTCCATCAGCGGGATCGGCTGGAGGATGTTGCCCAGGTGCTTGGACATCTTGCGGCCGTCCTCGGCCAGGATGTGGCCCAGGCAGACGACGTTCTCGTAGCTGTTCTTGTCGAACACCAGGGTGCCGATCGCCATCAGCGTGTAGAACCAGCCGCGGGTCTGGTCGATCGCCTCGGAGATGAACTGCGCCGGGTAGCGCTTCTCGAACAGCTCCTTGTTCTGGTACGGGTAGCCGTACTGGGCGAAGGGCATCGAGCCCGAGTCGTACCAGGCGTCGATGACCTCGGGCACGCGGGTGGCGGTGCCGCCGCAGTCGCGGCAGTCGAAGGTCACCGCGTCGATGTACGGGCGGTGCGGGTCGAGGCCGCTCTGGTCGGTGCCGGTGAGCTCGGACAGCTCGGCCAGCGAGCCGACGCAGGTGAGGTGGCCCTCCTCGCAGCGCCAGATCGGCAGCGGGGTGCCCCAGTAGCGGTTGCGGCTGAGCGCCCAGTCGATGTTGTTGTTCAGCCAGTCGCCGAAGCGGCCGTGCTTGACCGTGTCCGGGAACCAGTTGGTGGCCTCGTTCTCACGGATCATCGCGTCCTTGACGGCGGTGGTCCGGATGTACCAGGACGGCTGCGCGTAGTAGAGCAGCGCGGTGTGGCAGCGCCAGCAGTGCGGGTAGCTGTGCTCGTACGGCAGGTGGCGGAAGAGCAGGCCGCGCTCCTTGAGGTCCGCGACCAGGTCCTCGTCGGCCTTCTTGAAGAACTGGCCGCCGACCAGCGGGACCTCGGGGGCGAAGGTGCCGTCGCCGAGCACCGGGTTGACCACCGGCAGGCCGTACCGGCGGCAGGTCGCGAGGTCGTCCGCGCCGAAGGCGGGGGACTGGTGGACGATGCCGGTGCCGTCCTCGGTGGTGACGTACTCGGCGGTGACGACGTAGTGGGCGTTCTCGATCTCGACCAGGTCGAAGGGGCGGCGGTAGGTCCAGCGCTCCATCTCGGCGCCGGTGAAGGACTCGCCGGTGGTCTCCCAGCCCTCGCCGAGCGCCTTGGCGAGCAGCGGCTCGGCGACGACGAGCTTCTCGTTCCCGTCGGTGGCCACCACGTAGGTGACCTCCGGGTGGACGGCGGCGGCGGTGTTGGAGACCAGGGTCCACGGGGTGGTGGTCCAGACCAGCAGGGCGGCCTGGCCGGCCAGCGGGCCGCTGGTCAGCGGGAAGCGGACGAAGACCGAGGGGTCGACCACGGTCTCGTAGCCCTGGGCCAGCTCGTGGTCCGAGAGGCCGGTGCCGCAGCGCGGGCACCAGGGGGCGACGCGGTGGTCCTGGACCAGCAGGCCCTTGTCGAAGATCTGCCGCAGCGACCACCAGACGGACTGGACGTACGACGGGTCCATCGTCCGGTAGGCCTCGTCGAGGTCGACCCAGTACCCCATGCGGGTGGTCAGCTCGGTGAAGGCGTCGGTGTGGCGGGTGACCGACTCACGGCACCTGGCGTTGAACTCGGCGATGCCGTACGCCTCGATGTCCTGCTTGCCGGAGAAGCCCAGCTCCTTCTCGACGGCGAGCTCGACCGGCAGGCCGTGGCAGTCCCAGCCGGCCTTGCGGGCGACGTGGTAGCCCTTCATGGTCCGGAAGCGCGGGAAGACGTCCTTGAAGACGCGGGCCTCGATGTGGTGGGCGCCGGGCATGCCGTTGGCGGTCGGCGGGCCCTCGTAGAACACCCACTCGGGGCGGCCCTCGGACTGCTCCAGGCTGCGCTGGAAGATCTTGTTGTCCTGCCAGAACGACAGGATCTGGTGCTCCAGGGCAGGCAGATCCACCTGCGCGGGGACGGGGTTGTAGGTGCTGGCCATCGCGGCGTCTACCTCCGGCGGATGCTGGGACTGGATCCTCCGGAGGGACGAGACGGACCAGGCCGCCCCGCGGTACCACCCTCCTTGGCCGCGGTACTGCTGTTCGCGGCCCTCTTGTTTGGGCTTGCTGCCGGGTCTAGTGGGCCGCTGCGGCATCGCGGCGGCCGTTCTTCCGGCGGCTCCGGGGTGATCTTCCCGCCGTGCACACCCCCGGGCTCGCACCGTCCCCGGGTCGCTGGTGGCTGCGTACGTCGGTACTCGTCCCATCTGCGCCTTGCAGGCCCAGTGTATCGGCCGGGCGAGTCGGTTTGTCCAAAGCGTTTCCCGGCGGGCGGTCCGCGGGCGCGCCGGCGGGCGCCCCGGGAGTGCTCCGGCCATGCTCCGGGAGCGCTTCGGGAGCACTCCGGGGGCGTGCGGCGGCGGAGGTTAGCCGGAGTCGATCTGGGCACAAATCCATGAGCGCACGGGGCGTGACGGTTGGGGCGGCTGCCTGGGTGGGAACGTTATGAGGCGTCGGTATGTCATGTTGTGACCGGTTTTGATCGGGATTATCGTTCCGGCACTGGAAGCCGCCGGGAACCGGCGGCTCGATTCGTTCGTAGATGGGGTCGAAAGCCATGGCTGAGAAGGGAACCGGCGCGGGTACCGCCACCAAGCGGGCACGCAAGGCCGTGGCGGTCGACCCAGGGGAGGGGACCGTGACCACTACCGCACCGAAGAACGGCACCGACACCGTCACCGCGCCGCGCGGCGCCGAGTCCGTGGACCCGGCCACGCTGCCGGTCCGGCCGGGCGAGGACCCGTGGACCACCGAGGAGGTCCACGAGCTGCACGACGAGCTGATCAGCGAGCTGGACCGGCTCCGCAGCGAGATCGACGCCGCCGAGGCGGCCATCTCCGGCCTGATGCGCGACTCCAACGACGGAGCCGGCGACGACCAGGTGGACGCCGGTACGAAGAACATCTCGCGGGAGAGCGAACTGGCGCTGGCCAACAACGCGCGCGACAGCCTGGCGCAGACCGAGCGCGCGCTGGAGCGGCTGGAGGGCGTCGGCTTCGGCACCTGCGAGTCCTGCGGGCAGGCCATCGGCAAGGCCCGGATGCAGGCCTTCCCCCGGGCGACGCTCTGTGTGCAGTGCAAGGCCAAGCAGGAACGCCGCTGACCAGGGCGGCCGGAGGGACGCGAGGGGTCGGGCTTGCCGTACGCTCGACCCCGTAACGTCGCCTGAAGGATGCCGCCTGACGCGTTCGTGAACGCGGGCAGGCCATCACCGGCCCACCACCCTCCCCCTCCTGCGGACCGGGGGAGCTCCACCGGCAGCGGAGCGGATCATCAGCACGCAAGGTTCCCCCCAGACCCGGGACGACGCCGTCCCGACCCCCGCCGATGCCGTGGAGGTGCCCGTGGCCGAGCCGACCGGGGCGTCCGCGGACACCACGACGGACGGGAAGCCCAAGGGTCCGCGGCGGATCGGCGTGCTGCTGGTCGTCGCGGTGCTCGCCCTCCTGATCGACCTCGGCAGCAAGCTGCTGGTGGTCGCCCGGCTGGAGAACCACGCGGCGATCAAGGTGATCGGGGACGTGCTCACCCTCCAGGTGATCCGGAACTCGGGCGCGGCCTTCGGGATGGGGCAGGCGCTGACCGTCGTCTTCACGGTGATCGCCTCCTCCGTCATCGTGGTGATCTGGCGGATCGCCCGGAAGCTGTACAGCCTGCCCTGGGCGATCGCGCTCGGGCTGCTGCTCGGCGGGGCGCTCGGCAACCTCACCGACCGGCTGTTCCGCGCGCCCGGGGTCTTCCGTGGCCACGTGGTGGACTTCGTCTCCGTCCAGTACTTCGCGGTCTTCAACCTCGCGGACTCGGCGATCGTCTGCGGCGGAATCCTGGTGGTCCTGCTCTCCTTCCGGGGCAGCAACCCGGACGGGACCGTCCACCAGGAGGTCGAGAAGGCCGGGAAGGCCGGGAAGCCGGAGCAGGGCGAGAAGTAGCGCCGGACCGCCGGCGGGCGGGGGAGGGCCGCGGTTCCGGCATACTCGTACGGGTGAGTACCGCAGCGCAGATCCGCAGCCTCCCCGTTCCCGACGGCCTGGAGGGCGAGCGCCTCGACGCCGCCCTGGCCCGGATGTTCGGCTTCTCCCGGACCAAGGCCGCCGAGCTGGCCGCCGACGGCAAGGTGATGATCGACGGCGCCGTGGCCGGCAAGTCGGACCGGGTGACCGCCGGCTCCTGGCTGGAGGTCGAGATCCCCGCCCCGGCCGCGCCGGTGCGGATCGTCGCCGAGCCCGTCGAGGGCATGCGCATCGTGCACGACGACGAGGACATCGTCCTGATCGACAAGCCGGTCGGCGTCGCCGCGCACCCCAGCCCGGGCTGGACCGGCCCCACCGTGATCGGCGGACTGGCCGCGGCCGGGTACCGGATCTCCACCTCGGGCGCCGCCGAGCGCCAGGGCATCGTGCACCGGCTGGACGTCGGCACCTCCGGGCTGATGGTCGTCGCCAAGTCCGAGCGCGCGTACACCGACCTCAAGCGGCAGTTCCACGACCGGATCACCGAGAAGCGCTACCACACGCTGGTGCAGGGCCACCCGGACCCGATGAGCGGGACGGTGGACGCGCCGATCGGGCGGCACCCCAGCTCGGACTGGAAGTGGGCCGTTACCCGCGACGGCAAGGCGTCGATCACCCACTACGACCTGATCGAGGCGTACCGGGCCGCGTCGCTGCTGGCGATCAAGCTGGAGACCGGGCGCACCCACCAGATCCGCGTCCACATGTCCGCGCTGCGGCACCCCTGCGTGGGCGACCTCACGTACGGCGCCGACCCCACGCTGGCCAAGCGGCTCGGGCTGACCCGGCAGTGGCTGCACGCGGTGTCGCTCGGCTTCGAGCACCCGGCGGACGGGCAGTGGGTCGAGTTCTCCAGCGAGTACCCGGAGGACCTGAAGAAGGCGCTGGACATCATCGCGGCGGAGAGCTGAGATGACGGCCGCCGAGGTGCCGGCCGTCACCGTCCGGGTCGTCGACGGGGAGGCGGACCTGGAGCTGGCGCGGGCCGTCCGGCGTGAGGTCTTCGTCGTCGAGCAGAACGTGCCCGAGGAGCTGGAGTACGACGAGTACGACGCGACCTCGGTGCACCTGCTGGCCGTCGGGGCCGACGGGGCCGCGCTGGGGACGGCGCGGCTGATCTTCGGCGAGCAGGCGCGCGGGCTCACCGGGGGCGTCGAGGGGCGCGTGCTGCTCGGGCGGCTCGCGGTCGTCGCGGCGGCCCGGGGGACGGGGCTGGGCGCGGAGCTCGTCCGGGCCGTCGAGGCCGCGGGGGCCGAGCGCGGGGGCGTGGAGGTCGAGCTGCACGCGCAGGTGCAGGCGCTCGGGTTCTACGAGCGGCTGGGGTACGTGGCCGAGGGGCCGGTGTACGACGACGCCGGGATACCGCACCGGACGATGACACGGGTGCTGTAGGACCCGCTCTGATCGCGTGGTTCCCCGCGCCCCGGTCCGGGGC
>NZ_JBHUAL010000105.1:0-31454 GCF_042789775.1 Kitasatospora sp. NPDC056800
AGGCGTTCTACCGGCGCAAGCGCGACGAGGGCAAGTCCCACAAGCAGGCCGTCCTGGCCCTCGCCAGGCGCCGTCTCAACGTGCTCTGGGCCCTCATACGCGACAGCCGCACCTTCGATGCAGTTGCGCCCAAGAACGCCGCCCCAGCGCAGTAAGGCAGTCACGAGGCGTCACCGCCCTGGCTTGACAACATCATTGGGAATCTCCCTTCCCCTGTGGTGCTCGTACGTGACCGGGCGGGCCCCGGCCCGCCTCGGCTCTCCTCGATCGGCTGCGGCCCTCTCGACCTGCCTCGAATAGAGATACATCGTTTCGAGGCACATCGACAAGAGGTAACATGACGACTCCACAGGGCGCACTCCGACCGAAGGGCTCCAGCCGTGTTGACGCTCGCGATCCTCGGTTTCCTGTACGACCAGCCGCTTCACGGCTACGAGCTCAAGTCCCGGATCACCGGACTGACCGGTCATGTCCGACCGGTGAGCGACGGCGCGCTCTACCCCGCCATCGCCCGGCTGGAGAAGGCCGGACTGCTGCACCGCCGCACCGAACCGGGCAGCGGCGCCGCACCGCGGCAGACGCTGGAGCTGACGGCGCAGGGGCGGGCCGAACTGCTGCGCCGCCTGGCCGACCCGGAGCAGGCCGAGATCACCGACCAGATCCGCTTCTTCACCGTCACCACGTTCCTGCACCATCTCGCCGACCCGACCCGGCAGGCCGCCGTGCTCCGCCGCCGACTGGCCTTCCTGGACGCTCCGAGCAGCTTCTTCTACGACGGGACGGGGCAGCCGGTGACCGCCGAGCGCGAGCCGAACCCCTTCCGGCGCGGGATGCTGCTCGTCGCCCGGGCCTCCACGGCGGCCGAGCGGGCCTGGCTGTCCGAGACCGTCGCGGAGCTGGAACGGCCGGGCGGGGCGGAGCTCTCGGAAGGCTAGGTCCTCTCTTTCGGATCACGTCGGATCAGCGTGCGGCGTCGGAGTGCGTGCATCGCAAGGCGGAGGAGGGAGTCCATGCGGAGCATCGGCGACCGACAACAACGCGGCGAGGTGCGTGCTCCGGCGTCGTGCGCCCGGCATGATCCGAAAGAGAGGGCCGAGGCCGACCAGGAGATTCGGGAGCGAAACGAAGGCGTGAACCCCTGCCGAACGGCAGAGCGAAGAGCCGGATTTAGGCCGTTCCGCATCTGGCTCTCCCCCGCCCCGGCGTCGCTATGATGATCCGCCTCACGTCCTCGGCGTCCCCCTCCGCGGGCGTGACCCGCCACCGCGCCCCGCCGTCCCCCTGGAGGCCGCCGTGCCCATGTCCGAGACCGCGGTCGAGGCCGCAGTCCACTCCGCGCCGCTGAAGCGGGACGACATTCCCGGCTGGTTCTTCAGCCTCGACCGGGCCGCCTTCAGCCACCTGCTGTCCGCCCAGACCGCGGCCGGCGTCACCGGCGACATCCTGGAGCTCGGCAGCTACCTCGGCCGCAGCGCCGTCCTGCTCGGCGACCACCTGCAGCCGGGTGAGCGGCTGACGGTCTGCGACTTGTTCGACTCCGAGGCGGGCGACGCCGACAACGCCGCCGAGATGAACATGTCCTACCGCAAGACCCTCACCCGCAGCGCCTTCGAGGCCAACTACCTCGCCTTCCACGGCGAGCTGCCCGAGATAGTGCAGGCCCCGACCTCGGTGCTGGCCGACGGCCGCGTCCGGGCGGACAGCTGCCGCTTCGTCCACGTCGACGCCTCCCACCTCTACGAGCACGTCGCCGGGGACATCGCGGTGGCCCGGGCCGCGCTCGGCGAGAACGGCGTGGTCGCCCTGGACGACTACCGCTCCGAGCACACCCCGGGCGTCTCCGCCGCGGTCTGGGAGGCGGTCTTCACCGGCGGACTGCGGCCGGTCCTGCTCACCCCGATGAAGTTCTACGGCACCTGGGGCGACGCGGCGGCCGCCCAGGCCGTCCTGCGGAAGCGCGACTGGCCGGCCGAGGGGTACACCGTCGACGAGGACACCATCGCCGGCGCCCGGGTGATGCGCCTCAACTACCAGGTCAAGGGCCCGATCCAGCGCTCCACCTCACGGCGGCTCGCCCTGGAGCTCCTGCCCCCGGTCGCGACCAAGGCCACCCGCCGGATGCTCCGGACACTGCGCGAACGCCGCGCCGCGCCCCCGCTCCCGCGCGCCTGACCCCTCACGCGCCGGGGCCCACTCCTCACCGGCCGGGCCCCGGCGCCGGCTTCGCCCCGTACACGGCCCTGTTCCCCCGAAGCCACGGCGAAGCGAGGAACAGCGCTCTGCAGTCGGAGTGGCACTCGACCCGGGACAGCGAGGCGGGCACCGGGACTTGGCCTACCTGAAGGACGGCGAAGTCGATGTGGGCCTGTTCGACGGCTTCGGGGCACACCTCGCGCTTGGCATGCTCGGCCGGCGCCCGGTAGATGCTCGCGACGGAGGGGTTCCGCCCCTTCCGCTTGCCGGCGGGGATGATCAGGCCGGGCTGGATCTGTTCGACGGACCGCCACCCGCGTGGCGGCGCAGGACGGTGTGCACCGTGTCGTCGGTGATGACGGGCGGTCGGCCGCCCTCCTTGCCCTTGCGGGCCGCGGTGTGCCCTTCGAGGGTGGACGCGCGGAGTGGGCGGTGCGGACGTCCGCGCTCGGCGGGTCCGGGTCGGTCGGCGCACTTCGGAGGGGCTTGCCGGCAGGGGTCCGGCACCCCGTGATCGATCTTGCTCTCGCACTGGACCGTTCGCGAGAAGGCACCCCTGGTGGACACTTAGTCCAGGCTGGATATAACGTCCAACTCATGAGGAGCCCTGACGCACGCACGGATCCGCGCGTGCAGACCTGGGCGCCCTGGACTCGGCACTCGCCTCGGCCGTCCTCCACGAACCGACCCCGCCGGTCCGATGATCACCATGCTCAATGTCGACCCCGGCAGCCACGGACGACAGCCCAGCCGACGACAGCAGAGCCACTCGAAGAGAGAACCGCGATGACGACCCACTCCGCCGGCACCCCTGCGCTCCCCACACTCGCGAGCGACAACTCGACCTTCTCCGGCGATGACGGGTGCATGAAATTCGAACTGGTCGAAGTATTCGGGAATGAGCCGCTGACCGGAGGACCACTCGGAGTGGTCACGTACTCTGCCGCATGCGACGATGCGCTGATGCAACGCCTGGCGGCCCGCCTGGCCATGCCGGAAACCGTCTTCCTGCGCCGGGGTGACGGAGGAGAGGTGGAGGTGCGGATCTTCACTCCCTACGTCGAGCTGGACTTCGCAGGTCATCCCCTCGTGGGAGCAGCCGCAGTGGCGGTGCGGCAGGGCCTGGCCCAGCCCGGCCGGGTGGCGCTGCGCACTCGGGGCGGAATCGTTCACGCGCAGGTGGGGCCGACAGGGGAAAGTGCGGTACTGGAGGAACGGGCCTGCCAGGTGGGTCCGCCCGTCGTTCCGGATCTCGTATGCGAAGCGGTTGGGCTCGCTCCGGACGCGGCAGTGGGGCCCGTGAGATTGGCATCGGCCGGGCTCGGGTTCGCCTGCCTCCCGGTGAGCGCCGCCGACCTGGAGTCGGCCGAGGCCCTGCCGCACAGGGTTGCGGCGCTCGCCGAGAGGGTGCCCGGACTGGCCGGCGTCTTCGGGGTGGCAGTGTTCGTTCCGCAACTGCCCGAAGTCCGCGCTCGGGTCTTCGTTCCCGAGCCGGTTTGCGCGGAAGACCCCGCTACAGGCTCGGCCGCACTGGCAATGGCCGGATGGCTGGCGCACACGGGGCCGATCGACAAGCCCGTGGTGTTCGACATCGTCCAGGGCACCACCGAACTCGGCTTCTCCAGATTGCGGGTGGAAGTCCGCAGGAATGCCGATGGGGGCATATTCGCAAGCGTCGGCGGCGGGGTACGCACCTTGCTGAAAGGGCAGCTCATGACGGGCAAAATGGTCGACCGGGCCTGAGAACCGCTCGCCCGGCGATTCACGTGACGGCAGTCGACTCCGACAGCCCTGCCTCCGGGGCGCCGACCCCGACCACCTTGCTGGAGCGTCACAGCATTTAGCCGATATGCATATCAGCATCTTTCATATCTTCGACATTTCTTCACTCTCGCGAGTGAATCTCACTTAAAGATTTGCCCACGGAACCTTAAAGAGCGCATAGTGATGACACCTCAGTTCGGTCTGGTAAGCACCAAGTTCAGGCAAAGTCATCCCCAGTGAGGAGAAGACCTTGTTCCACGGAAACACGGCAACGGACAGCCCCGGGCAGCGGCTGCGCGCGGAGATCGCGGGCCCGGGGGCGACGCCGCTGATCGGCGTCTACGACATGTACTCGGCCTCCATCGCGGCCGAGCACTACGACGGCATGTTCGTCTCCGGCTTCGGCTTCGCGGCCTCCTACTACGGGCTGCCGGACATCGGTTTCATCGCCTGGCCCGACATGGTGGGCTTCGTCGAACGGCTGCGCGGGGCCTTTCCCCGGCACCACCTGCTGGTCGACATCGACGACGGCTACGTCGATCCGGAGGTGGCCTGCCACGTCGTGCGCAAGCTCGAACGGATCGGCGCGTCGGGCGTGATCCTGGAGGACCAGAAGCGGCCGCGCCGCTGCGGGCACGCGGACGGCAAGCTGGTGCTCCCGCTGGAGGAGTACCTGGAGAAGCTGGAGCTCGTCCTCGCCAACCGGACGGACTTGGTGGTGGTCGCGCGCACCGACGCCACCGAGGAGGCCGACATCCTGCGGCGGGCCCGGGCGCTCGCCGCCACCGACGCCGACGTGGTGCTCGTGGACGGCGTGCGCAGCGAGGAGTGGATCCGCCGGATCCGCCGGGTGGTCGGCGACAAGCCGCTGCTGTTCAACCAGATCGCGGGCGGCAAGTCGCCCCGGCTGTCGCTCTCGGAGCTGTCGGCCCTGGGGGTGGACGTGGCCATCTACAGCACCCCGTGCCTGTTCGCCGCGCACCGGGCGATGGACGACGCCCTGTCCGAGCTGAAGAGCGCCGACGGACGGCTGCCCACCCCGTCCGGGGGGCGTGAGCAGGTCGGCGTGCGGGAGTCGACCGAGCTGCTGGAGCGGAACATCGCGCGCCCCAGGGGGCTGATGGCGGTGACGGCATGAGGGCCGGGCAGCTCAGGCCGGCCCGGCCCTCGCCCGTCCTGCCCTCGTCGGCCCAGCCCTCGGCGGCCGCCGCCCTGCGGGCCACCGCACTGGGGCTGGCCGGGGCCTGCGCCCTGCTCGCGGGCGCCGCGGCGCCCGCAGCCGCCGGCGGCGGGCTGATCACGGTCGTGGACAACTCGAACGCCGACTCCTGGCTGGAGATCGACCGGACGGCCAACCTCCAGAACGGCAGCGGCTCCGCGGGCAGCGACCACGACGGCGCCGGCTCGCTGGTGGGCGGCCTGCTCGGCCCGGGATCCTCCTCCGGGCCCGCCCTCCGCCCGGTGACGGGAGGCGGCCCGTGACCGACGGCCTGGCGCGCCCGGAGCAGCCACCAGGGCTCCGGGCGCGCGGGGAGCGGCCCCGTGGGGCAAAGGCGCTCGAGGTACGGGCGCGGACGCGACGCGGCTCCGGGCCCCGCTCCCGAAGACTGCTGCCGCGCTGGCTGGACCCGTACATGGCGGCGCTGGCCGGAACGGTCGGGCTGGCCGCGCTGTTCCCGGCCTCCGGCGCCTCGGCACGGGTCGCCGAAGTGGCCTGCGACCTCGCGGTGGCGCTGCTGTTCTTCCTCTACGGCGCCCGGCTCTCCACCCGCGAGACGCTGGCCGGGCTGCGCCACCTGCGGCTGCACGGGCTGGTGGTGGCCACCACCTTTGTCCTCTTCCCGCTGCTCGGCGTGGCCACCGCGCTGCTCACGCCCGTCCCGCTCACCGGGCCGTTGCAGACCGGGGTGCTGTTCCTCTGTCTGGTGCCCTCGACGGTGCAGTCCTCGGTGGCGCTCACCGGCGCCGCCGGGGGCAACGTCCCGGCGGCGATCTGTGCCGGCACCTACTCCAGCCTGGCGGGTCTGGCGCTGACACCGCTGCTGGCGGCCTGGCTGCTGGGTTCGCACACCGAGCTGTCCGCCGACGGGCTGCTGCGGATCGGGCTGCAGTTGCTCGCGCCCTTCCTGCTCGGACAGGTGCTGCGGCCGTGGCTCGGCGGTCCGCTGTCCCGGCATAAACGGGTGCTCACGCCAGTGGATCGCGGCTCGATCCTGCTGGTCGTCTACACGGCGTTCAGCGCGGCGGTGTCCCAGGGCATCTGGGGCCTGGCCACCCCGCTGGCACTGCTCGGGCTCCTCGCGGTACTTCTCGCCCTGCTCGCCGCCGCCCTGGCGGCCACCGGGCTCGGTGCCCGGCTGCTGGGGCTCGATCGGTCGGCCACCGTGGCGGCGGTGCTCTGCGGTTCGCAGAAGAGCCTGGCCAACGGCCTGCCGATGGCCACCGTCCTGTTCGGAGCGCAAGCCGGGCTGATGGTGCTGCCGCTGATGCTCTACCACCAGCTCCAGCTGATCGTCGGCACCGTCCTCGCCGGTCGCTGGTCGCGGGCGGCGGCGGGCGGCGCGGCACCCGGCTCGGTCCCGCCCGCGCTCACCGGTCCGGGCGCTCCGCCAGCGCCCGGGTGATCCCCCGGCGCAGCCTGGCCGAGGCCCCGGGCTGTCGGCCGAACGGGCGCAGCCGCTCGGCCGACAGCTCCGGTCGGCGGGCCAGCTCCAGGACGGCCGCGTACGGGCGGTCGCCCTCCCGCAGGCGGTCCCCGACGAGATCGACCAGGCCGTCCAACGCCTCGCCTGTGAGAGCGGGGTGGGCCGCGACCAAGCGAAGGAGGCGATTGTTGTTCCACACCTGCTGCCGGCGCCCGGCCAACACCGCCAGCAGGTCGGTGGGGGCGGCCGGGTTGTCGGCGATCGCGTGCCAGACGAACGGGTACTCGCCGATCGCCAGTCGGCGCAGGACGTCGGGATTCGAGGTCCGTTCGGCGAGCCGCCGGTAGTCGCCGCCGTCGTGCAGGTGCTTGAGCGCCTCCATGTCGTCCGTCGTGTCCGCCATGCCCATCCTGTCCGCCGCAGCCGTCACGTCTGCCCCTCGCCGTCCTTCGTGCAGGGGCGCGACCCTAACAGTCCACTGATCCGCCCTCATCCCACTTTCCGGCGGGGGTGCTGAGGGCGGTGGCCGGGACGGTGGGCAGCGGTCCCTCCGGCGGGAGCGTCCAGGCGTCCGGGTCGGGGGCGAACGGGCCGGTGCGGTCCCGGAGCTGGGCGAGGGCGAGCTCCCGGGCCCGGTCCAGTTGCCGGTGGGTGGCCTCGTCAACGACGCCGAGGCGCCGGGCCTGGGCGTACTCGTCCTCGTCCTTCCAGCTGTACGACGACAGATCGGGGGTGATCACGAGGTCCAGGAAGAGGTCGAGGGTGTCGATGCCGATGGCCGTCCGGCGGTACGGGCGCTCGAAGTTGACGTACCAGCGCAGCGGCCGGCCGTCGGGTGTCAGGAAACGGTGCACGCTGAACGGCACTCCGGCGGTGAAGCGGCTGAGCACCACGGTGTCGCGCCAGGTCCAGTGGTCGAGTTCCCACCGGCCGGAGGCGAGGTCGTGAACGCAGTCCAGGCGCAGGGCGTCGTCTCCGGCGTACGCGGCGACGGTCCAGCTGGCCGGGGCCAGGCTCTCCGTCCCCGGGCTGGCGGTGAGGGTCAGGACGTCGCCGTTGTCCGCGAGCACGGTGTAGGGCATGGCCGACCAGACCCGGCCGTGGGCGACGTCCCGCCGTACGGCGGTGCCGCTCAGGGCGAAGACGGGAGCCGAGCCCGGGGCCGTCACCGGACGTAGTAGGCGCGGTTGTGGGCGGCGACGGGCGGGGACTGGTAGGTCCAGACCCCGGCGGCCGGGGCGTCGGCGATCAGGTGGGCGAGGTCGCGGGCGGACTCCTCGGCGGGGTTGCCGAGGTCGAGCCGGACGCGGTCGGCGGTGCGGTCGTCCAGCGCGTAGTAGCGGTAGGGCTGGTAGACGTTGAGCGGTCCGGCCAGCAGCTTGCCCTCGTCGTCGGTGCCGTAGCCGGTGATCGGGGTGTTGTTGACGGACTCGGGGGTGAGGCCCACCAGGTTCACATCCAGGGCGAGGAGTTCCTCGTCGTGGCGGCTCAGCCCGTCCGGCCCGAGGGCGGCCCGACGGCAGGAGACCGACCAGCGTTCGCGCACGTCGGGCGCGTTGAGGGAGGGCAGGGTGGTCTCGAACCAGCCCGGGTGCTTGGGCTCGGCGTACAGCCGGCGCCCGGCGTCGATGGCGAGCGGGTTGTCGCAGAGCACATGCAGCCGCGCGATGCCGAGCAGCTTGGTCTGGTCGTAACCCCGGGCGTACTGGCCGTAGTTGACCACCGGCATCCGCTCCTCGGCGAAGACCGGGTGGGCGATCAGGTTGATCTCCAGCTCCTGGGTGATGCCGCCGCCGTTCGGATACTGGGCGAAGTAGAGCTGGAAGTTGAGCGAGACGCAGGCCCCGCCGTCGAAGGCGGCGACGCTCAGCCCGGGGTGGCGCTTGGCGAGCAGTTCACTCGCCCGCGCACGGTCGACCAGGTAGTCGACACCGACGTTGTGCAACGCACCGTAGTGGAAGGGCAGGTGGTACGGCTCCGGTACGGGCGGCAGCGGCAGGCCGGTCATGAGGGCTCCGAGGACGAGGGGGACGAGGGGGACGAGGAGGACGGCGAGGAGAACGGCAAGGGGGGCGACGACGGGGTCAACGCGGGTGAGAACACGGGCGCTACGGGGACACGGCTGGCGGCCGGGGGCGCCACCGCCGCCGGGCGGTGCAGCTCCAGCAGGTCGCGGTGCATCCGCTCGGCGCTGCGCAGCGCGAGGGCGGCCATGGTGAGCGAGGGGTTGGAGGTGCCAAGGGAGGGCATCGACCCGCAGCCGACGGCGTACAGGTTGGGGTGCTCCCAGCACCGCTGCCAGTGGTCGACCACCGAGTTCGCGGGCGAGTCGCCCATGATGTGGGTGCCACCGGCGTGGCCGGCGCCCCGGTAGCCGTGGACGGTTCCCCGGTGTTCGAGCCGTCCCGGCCATCCGGCCGCCGGGTAGGCGGTGTGGTCCTCGGCGCCGAGCAGCGCGAACAGCTGGTCGGAGACGGCCCGGGCCGAGGCCATGCCCTCGCGGACGTACTCGGAGACGTCGTAGCGGATGGCCGGGCTCGGCAGGCCGAGCGGGTCGCGCCGGTCCCGGTCGAGGGTGACCCGGTTGGCCGGGTCGGCGGGCTGCTCCAGCTCGAACTGGAGCGAGAACTGACGGCCCAGCCGGTCGCCGAGCCGCTCCCGGAGCTCCTTGCCCCGGAGGCCCGCCGCGAGCAGCGACGCCGCCTCGGCCTCCGGCGCGCCGCCCGCCCAGGACCAGCCCCAGTTGCCGATCTCGATCCGGAACGGCGCCCGGCGGTCCCGCCCGGGTCCGAAGCGGAACGCCTCCAGGCCGCTGGTGGAGCCGGGCCCCCGGTAGGGGCCGACCGGTCGGGGCATCAGCCCCCAGGTGAGCAGGGCCGGGTGGTCCATCAGGTTCCGGCCGACCTGGTCGCTGCGGTCGGCCAGACCGGAGAGGAGCAGCAGCCGGGCGTTCTCGATCGCGTGCGCGGCCAGGACGACCAGGTCCGCCGTCACCCGGTGGGTCGTGCCGCCCGCGAGGTACTCGACTTCCCGGGCCCGCCCGGTCTCCGGGTCGGCCAGCACCCGGCTGACGACGGCCTCCGTGCGCAGTTCGACCCCGGCCGCCCAGCGGGCCTGGGTACGCATCGGGGTGTACTTGGCGCCGCTCGGGCAGGCCGGGACACAGCTGGAACTGCCCGCGCAGAGCGGCCCGTCGGCGGAGCCGGGCCTGGTCGGCACGCCGTTGCGGGCGTGCGGGGTGGCGGTGACGGCGAGCCGGGCGGGGCCGGGCACGGCGGGATCGCGGACAGTCCGGCCGTCGAGGGCCCGGGCCAGCTGCCGGTCGAGGTAGCTGGCCGGGATGGCCCGCATCGGGAAGTCGTAGCCGTCCGGGATGGGCAGTCCGACGGCACGGCGCTGCTCCTCGGCGTCGGCGGCGACGCCGAGTTCCCGTTCGGCCTCGCGGTAGTGGGGTTCCAGGTCGTGGTAGCCGATCGGCCAGTTGCGGCCGTGGCCGAGGTCGCCGGTGCGGAAGTCCTCGGGGTGCATGCGCGGGGTGAGTCCGGTCCAGAGCAGCCCGGTGCCGCCGTTGGCGCGCAGGTAGCCGCTGGCGTAGGGCAGCGGCCCGTACTGGCGGAGGTGGCCGGTGGCGGTGAAGCCGCCGTCCGGGTTCCCGGTGAGGTCGGTGACGTCGGGTGACGGCGCCTCGGGGCTGTGCGGGTAGGGCGAGGTGGGCGGTCCGCCGCCGGCCGCGCGGTGGGCGGTGGCGGCCTCGGCGCCGGTGGGCGCGGCCCGGCCGGCCTCCAGGACGAGGACCCGCCAGCCCTGTGCGCCCAGGCGGTGGGCGACCAGTGTCCCGGCGAAGCCCGCGCCGACCACGACGGCGTCCCAACGGGCGGTCACCGGCCCTCACCGCCGTTCTCCGGTGCCACTGCCCCGGTGCCCCGCGATGCGGTGCCTCCCGACGTCCCGGCCCCGCCCAGGATCTCCGCCCCTCCCCGGACCTCGGGGCCCGGAACCTCGGCACCCCGGGGCGCGCCGGCCCAGCTGCCGTGCCCCAGGGCGGCGGCGCCGGGCGGGACGGCGTGGAAGGTCCGCCAGACCAGCCCCTGGTCGTGGGCGCGGGCGGAGGAGGGCGCCTCGCCGGGCCAGGCGCCGACGTACCAGAGGTGGACCAGGGCGTGCTCGTCGCGGACCCGGTGGGCCAGCGTGGTGCGGTGGTGCTCGTCCGCCATGCCGGTGGAGCGCAGCTCGGGCACGTCGAACCCGGTCAGCTCGGCGCAGACGCGGAGGAACTCGTCCGGGTCGGCCAGGGCGTCGACGTACGCCTTCGCTCCCGGATCCCAGCGCTCCGCCAGGTCGTAGTCGGCCGGACGGTTGTCGGACACGGACACGCGGACACCCCCACGATCGGCAACGGGTGGCCGAGGCATGACAGGCCGTACGGCGCAACGGTCCATACGGCACGACAGGCCCCGCACAACGCGGCAGGTCCGGGGCCGCCGGTCCTCGCGGGGACGGCCCTGCCTGCCACCGCGATCCTGCCGCCCGCCCTCACCACCGGAAACGCGTTGCACGAATCTGCCCGGACTTCATCACCCTGTGCCCGGTCGGCCGTCCATCCCGATCATCCGGCGTCCGCTTCCGGTCGGCCCAGCACCCGCACCGCCGCCAGGACGTCCAGGCCCAGCTCCGGGTCGGCGTCCTCGGGGAGGCTGACGGACAGCCGGGTGACCAGCCCCGCGTAGCGGCGGTGGATCTCCCCCGCGACCTCCTCGACCGGACCGCAGACCGCGAAGGTGTCGAACACCTCGTCGTCGATCAGCGCGGCCATCTCCGCCCAGCGCCCGCGCACCGAGTGGGTGTGCAGCTCCTCCTGGAGCCTCTCCCAGCCGTGCTGCGCCAGCACCGGGCGGTAGGCCGGCGTGGAGGCGTAGAACGCGAGCCGCTCGCGGGTGGCGGCCCGGTTGGCCGCCAGCTCCTCCTCGGTGCGGCCGGTGGCGGTGAGCACGTTGCCGACGATCTCGAACGGCCGCTCCGTCCACGCGGCGCCCTCCGCCTCGGCCCGGGCCCGTTCCTCGGTCAGGCCCGGCAGCACCTGCTCGGCCAGGTAGGCGGTGGAGGAGAACGGGTGGCTCAGGAAGCCGTCGGCCACCGCCCCGGCGGTCCGGGTCATCAGCGGCCCGACGCCCGCCAGCAGGATGCGCGGCACCCCGGACGGGACCGGATCCGGCGAGAACACCGGCGTCATCACCGTGTGGGTGTAGAACTCGCCCCGGAAGCGCAGCCGTTCGCCGGTCTGCCAGCTGTGCCAGATCGCCCGCACCGCGTGCACGTACTCGCGCATCCGGGCGGCCGGGCGGTCCCAGGGCATCCCGAAGCGCTTCTCGATGTGCGGCTTGACCTGCGAGCCCAGCCCGATGACGGCCCGTCCGCCGGAGGCCGCGTGCAGCCCCCAGGCCTGGTAGGCGAGCGTCATCGGGGTCCGCGCGAAGGCCACCGCGATGCCGGTGGCCAGCTCGATCGACTCGGTCCGGTCGGCCGCCCGGGCGAGCTGGAGGAACGGGTCGTACGCGGTCTCGGCGACCACCAGCCGGTCCATGCCCCGGCGTTCGGCCCGCTCGGCGGCGTCCAGGATGCCCGCCGGGTGTCCGGAGGCGGTGGCGTCGAGGCGCAGGGCGGCGGGTCGGAGGGCGGCGGGTCGGTCCATGGCGGTGCTCCTGGTCGCGGGCGGCGGTGCTACCCGGGTAGCCTGCCACGCCCCGCCCCGGGCCCCCGGGCCCCGGACCGACCGCCGCCCCCTCACCGACCGCCGACGGCACCGCCCGCACCGCCCGCACCACCCGGCGCCGCGAACAGCCGGTCCAGGTGCCGGTCGACGGCCGTGAGCACGGCGGCGGGCTCGACCACGTCCAGCTCCAGCAGCGTGGTGAACCCGGTGAGCGCGAGCAGCAGGTCCGTCTCCACCACCGGGTCGCGGTCGGCCGCGAGCTGCCCGTCGGCGATCGCCTGCCGGACGATCCCCTCGACCATCGCCCGCCCCTGGAGCAGTCCGCCGCGCGCCCGCGCGTGGACCTCCTCGTCGTGCAGCGCCTCCAGCACGTAGGCGGCGCTCATCCGGCTGGTCGCCCGCGCGTCGGCGTGCAGGGGCAGCAGCTCGACCAGCATCGCCCGCAGCACGTCGCGCGGGTGCGGCCGCTCGCCGAGCTCCGCCAGTGCCCGGCCGACCCGCAGCCCGCTCTGCTCGCCGGCGAAGTCCATCGCGAAGGTGAGCATCTGCGCCCGGGAGCCGAAGTAGTGCTGGAGCTGCCCGAGCGAGATGCCCGCCTCCTGGGCGACCTCGCGCATCGTCAGGTGCGTGGCGCCGCGCCGCTCCACGACCCGCCACAGCGCGCGGGCGATCGTCTCGCGGCGTTCCCGGTGGTCGACCTGCTTGGGCATCGGCGGCGGCTCCTCGGATTCTCCCCGCGGGCCGCGGAGGCCGCGGACCCTGCGGGATCTTTTCCATACGCTTGACATAATACAGCTGACCTATAACGTGGGAAGCCTTCCGAGGGAGGAGCGTCCACATGTCGGAGCAGCCCGTCATCCGCACCACCGAAGGACTCGTCCGCGGCCGCTGGGAGCCGCGGCGCGAGCCGGGACAGCATCCGGAGCAGCACCACGAGCAGCGAGGCGGCCGGGAACTCGCCGTCTTCCGCGGCATCCGCTACGCCCAGCCGCCCGTCGGAGCCCTCCGCTTCGCCGCCCCCGCCGAGCCCGAGCCGTGGGACGGCGTCCGCGAGGCCGTCGTTTTCGGCCCCGTCGTCCCCCAGTCCGGGCCGATGCCCGCCGGGTCCGGCGAGTCGTCCGAGGACACCGACTGGCTGACGCTCGACGTCTGCACGCCCGATCCGGGCGCGGCCGGGCTGCCGGTCCTGGTCTGGATCCACGGCGGCGGATTCATGTCCGGCACCGCCGGCGACCCGCTGTACGACCCGACCGCCCTGGCCTCCGCCGGGCTGGTCGTGGTGGCCGTCAACTACCGCGTGGGCGCCGAGGGCTTCGCCCTGCTGAAGGGCGCCCCGGCCAACCGGGCCTTCCTCGACCAGATCGCCGCCCTGCACTGGGTGCGGCGCAACATCGCCCGGTTCGGCGGGGACCCGGCCCGGGTGACCGTCGCCGGGCAGTCCGCGGGCGCCGGCTCGGTCGCCGCCCTGCTGGCGATGGCCCCGGCCCGCGGCCTGTTCCGGCGGGCCGTCGCCCACTCGGTGCCGGGCAACCACTGCACCCCCGCGCTGGCCGCCGAGGTCACCGCCGAGCTCGCGAAACTGCTCGGCACCGTCCCCACCGCCGCCGCGCTGGCCGAGGTGCACCCCTGGCGCCTGGCCTCGGCGGTCACCGAGCTGAATGCCGCGCTGCCGGACCACGTCGCACGCTGGGGCCGACTGGCACGGAGCGGCATCGCCACCGTCCCGGTGGTCGACGGCGAGGTCCTGCCGGGCTCCCCGTGGTCGGCGCTGACCGCCGGCGTGGACCTGCTGGTCGGTCACACCCGGGACGAGTTCCGGCTGTTCAGCGTCCTCAGCGGCCGACACGGCGGCTTCACCGAGGAGGAGGCGCGGCGCATGCTGAAGGCGTTCGCACCGACGCCGGGCGGCCCGGACGCCTACCGGTCCGCCCTCCCCGGCGCGACGCCCTCCGAACTCCTCGAAGCCGTCGGCTCCGACGCCCTGTTCCGGGTGCCGTCCCTCCGGCTGGCCGAGGCCAACGCGGCCGCCGGCGGCACCTCGTACCTCTTCGAGCTCGCCCTGCCCGCCCCCGCCCTCGGCGGCGTCCTCGGCGCCTGCCACGGCCTGGACGTACCGCTCGCGTTCGGCAGCCTGGACAGCCCGACGGCGCGGCAGTCGCTCGGCGACCCGCCCCCGCCGGAGGCCGTCCGGGTGTCGGCGGAGCTGCGCCGGGCCTGGGTCCGGTTCGCCACCACCGGCGACCCGGGGTGGCCCGCCTTCGATCCGGACCAGCAGCTCACCCGCGTCCTGGACGCCCGCTCGGAGACCGTCCGCTACCCGGAACAGGCCGCCCGCCGGATCTGGGCGGGGCACCCCCTCACCGCCTACGACCTGCGCTGACGGGGGCCCGGCCGGACGGGGAGTCCGAGGGCGGGTGCCGTGGACGGCCGTACGGCGCGGGCGCATGCCCGCGCCGTACCCGCCGTGGGCTCCTCACCCGTTCAGGCAGCTCCCGTGTACGGACACCCGCACGGACCGGCCGTTCCACCGCTACGTCCCTACTTCCCCGCGTCCTTCAGCAGCCGCAGCAGCCCGGTCGCCACCAGGGCTGAGGAGGCAGGGTTCTGACCAGTCACCAGGTTGCGGTCGACCACCGCGTGCGGCGCCCAGGGCTCGCCCTCCTCGAAGTCCACGCCGAGCCCGACCAGCCGGTCCTGGAGCAGCCACGGCGCGCGGTCCGCCAGGCCGGCCTGGGTCTCCTCGGCGTTGGTGAAGCCGGTCACCCGGTACCCGGCGAAGGGCGAGCCGCCGTCCTCGGTCCGCGCGGCGAGCAGCGCGGCCGGGCCGTGGCAGACCACTCCGAGCGGGCGCCCGGAGGCGAGCACCCGGGTGAGCAGCCGGCCGGAGTCGGCGTCGACCGCCAGGTCCTCCATCGGGCCGTGGCCGCCGGGGTAGAACACGGCGTCGTAGTCGGCCGGGTCGACCTCGGCCAGCACCAGCGGCTGCCGGAACTCGGCGATCCCCGCCAGTTCCTCGGCCATCGCCGGGTCGGTCAGGCTGGCCCGGTCCGCGACCGGGACGACACCGCCGGGGGTGGCGACGGCGACCCGGTGGCCGGCCTCGGTGAAGGCGCGGTACGGGACGACCGCCTCCTCCGCCCAGAAGCCGGTCGGGTGCTCGGTGCCGTCGTTCAGGGTCCAGACCTTCGAACCGGTCAGGACGAACAGGATGTCGGCCATGGGGATGTGCCTCCGGGGGTGCCGCGGTCTCCGCCACGACGGTCCGCCGCGGCGCTCACGCGGTCGACGCTAGACGCGCCCGGCCCGCGGGAACCAATGGGCCACGCGATACGAGGCATCGGAATTCCGATACCTCACTCGGACCGTCGAGCCGGTCGCCAAGCTCAGCACCGAACTGACCACGGAATCCACCATCGGGCCCACCCCAGGGCCCACCGCCGAGCCATCGGAATCCCGTACGCTCACGGGCATGAGCGATCGCCCGGCCACCGGCTCCGGCCCGCTGGACCTCAACCAGCTGCGGACCTTCCTCGCCGTGCACCGGGCGGGCTCCTTCACCGCGGCCGCGCACCTGCTGGGCCTCTCCCAGTCCACGGTGACCGCACAGATCCGGGCACTGGAGCAGCGGCTCGGCCGGGAGCTGTTCGAACGCCGGGCCCGCGGGGTCAGCCCGCTGCCGTACGCCGACGACCTCGCCGCCCGCCTGGCCGGGCCCCTGGACCGGCTCGCGGGCCTCGCCGACGGACGCGGCGGCGGCGCGCCGGAACCGGTGCACCTGGCCGGGCCGGCCGAGTTCCTCGGCACCGTCCTGCTGGCCGAGCTGGCCCCGCTGGTCGCGCAGGGCGTCCAGCTGCGGGTGACCGGCGGGCTCACCGACCCGCTGCTGGCGGAACTGCGCGCCGGGCAGCACGACCTGGTGGTCGCCACCCGGCGTCCGCGCGGCCGGACGCTGCTCGCCGAACCGCTCGCCGACGAGGAGTTCGTCCTGGTCGCGGCCCCGGCCTGGGCCGAGCGGCTGGCCGGCCGGGAGCTGCCCGACGCGCTGGCCGAGGCACCGCTGCTCAGCTACGCCGAGGACCTGCCGATCGCCCGCCGCTACTGGCGGCACGTCTTCGACCGGCGGCTGCACGCCCGGGCCGCGGTCACCGTGCCGGACCTGCGGGCGCTGCTCTCGGCGGTGACCGCGGGCGCGGGCTGGAGCGTGCTGCCCGGCTACCTGTGCCGGGCCGAACTCGCCTCCGGGGCCCTGCGGTTGCTGCACGAGCCGGCCGATCCGCCGATCAACACCGCCTACCTGGTGCGCCGTCCGGCCGGCTCGGCCAACCCGCACGTGGCCCTGGTCCGCGAACACCTGCTGGCCGCGGCCCGCACCTGGGGCTGACCGGCCGCACCCCCACCGACCGGCCGCCCACCAGCCACACACCGCGCCCCGGGATCAGACCGCCAGGTCCCGCCGTTCCAGCAGCCGGAAGGCCGCCACCAGCCCGAGCAGCCCCACCCCGAGCAGCACGCCGAACGCCGCCCACGGCACCCCGCCGTGGCCGAGCACGTCGCCCGGCGCGTAGTAGTGGAACGGGCTGAGGTAGCGCAACGGCCGGGCCGGGGACCAGGCCAGCGCGACGAAGTTGAGCGCGAAGCCGACCGCGCCGAAGGCGACGGCCGCGCCGACCACATGGGCCCGCCGCCGGCTGACCGCGGAGACCGCCAGCACCGGTCCGGTCAGGCAGAACGCGAGGGCGCAGCCGAGCAGTCCGGCGGTGAACACCGCGCCCTCCGGGACGGCCTCGCGCAGCGGCGCGGAGGCGGCCACCCCGAGCGCGAGGGTCAGCGTGGCGGCGGCGTTGAGCAGCACCGAGGCGGCGACCAGGGCGCCGGTCCGCTCGGCGAGCAGCCGGCGGCGGGAGACCGGGCGGGTCATCAGCAGCTCGATGGTGCCGGACTCGACGTCGGCCGCGACGGCGGCGGCGCCGAGCGAGCCGATCACGGTCAGCTGGAGGGCGATCCAGAACGGGTGGGTGAGCCCGGCGCCGAGCAGGCCGGGGTAACTGGCGATGGAGACGTCGCCGTTGGAACCGCTGAAGGCCTTGAACGCGCCGGGCGGGGTGCGGCCGCCGCCGAACAGGTCGCCGGGCGGGATGGTCCCGGCGATCACCACGATCAGGGCCTCGAAGACGACCATGCCGAACAGCAGGGAGAGCAGCATCCGGCGCCGCCGGTGCAGGGCGAGCCAGACCAGCGGGAGGCGGCGGTTGACGGTGCCCGGGTTCACGGCCGCTCCTCCCGCTCCGGCCGGCTGCCGCCGGTCGAAGGCTCCTCGGCCCCGACGGACCGGTAAAGGTCGAGGAAGGCCTCGTCCAGGCCCGCCTCCTCCACCGTCAGGTCTGCGACCGGCAGTTCGGCGAGCAGGCTGCGCACCGCCGCGACCACCTCGTCCGGCGGCACCAGCAGCTCCACCCGCGGGCCGTCCCAGCGCGGGGACCACCGCTCGGCGGCGCCCAGCGGCCGGGCGCCCCGCCCGTCGTCGAGGAGCAGCCGGACCCGGCGGGCCCGGGCCTGGCGCAGTTCGGCCACCGAGCGGACGGTGACCAGTCGGCCGTGGCGGACGATGGCGACCCGGCCGCAGGTCCGCTGCACCTCGGGCAGCACGTGGCTGGAGAGCAGGACGGTCCGTCCGGCCGCGGCCTCCTCGGCGAGCAGTTCGTAGAAGGTCTCCTGGACGAGCGGGTCGAGCCCCTCGCTCGGCTCGTCCAACACCACCACCGGCGGCCGGTGCTGGAGCGACTGGACGAGTCCGAGCTTCTGCTTCATGCCGCGCGAGTACTGCCCCACCGGCCGGGCCAGGTCGGCCCGGGAGAGCTTCAGCCGCTCGCACAGCTCGCGCTGGCGCGGGACCGGGGCGCCCTGGAGGGCGGCGAGCAGGTCGAGGGTCTGCTGCCCGGTGAGCTCGGGGTAGAGCCGCAGTTCGCCGGGCAGGTAGCCGATCGAGGGGGCGAGCCGGCCGTGGTCGGCCACCGGGTCCAGGCCGAGCACCCGCACCTGCCCGTCGCTGGGGCCGAGCAGGCCGACCAGGCAGCGCAGCGTGGTGGTCTTGCCGGCGCCGTTGGGGCCGAGCAGGCCGAACACCTCGCCGGCCTCGACCGACACGTCCAGCTGTTCGATGCCGACCGTACTGCCGTAGCGCTTGGTGAGCGCCCGCAGTTCGATCACCGGACCGTCTCCGGTGCCCCTGCGGTCGACGGCTGGATCCGGGCTTCCCGGCATGACCACCTCCTGTGAGGGACGCGCCCGACGGTGCCGGACGGGCTCCGGCGACGGGATGCGATCCGTCGCCGGACGCGCCCCGGTGACGGACGCGTCCGACATCCAAGCGCGCCCGGCCGGGCGAGTCGAGGGACGCGGCCGAAGCGGAGGACGTCTCACCCCTTGCACACCCCCAGCGGCACCAGCCGGGCGACCTGCCGGGCGAGCCCCGCCGCCTCGGTCACGGCGGCCACCGCGTCGACGTCCTTGTACGCCTCGGGGGTCTCCTCGGCCAGCGCCCGCCAGGAGGCCGGCCGCACCGCGATCCCCCGCGCCTCCAGCTCGCCCTTCAGCCGCTCGCCACGCACGGTGCGCAGCGCCTGGTGGCGGCTCAGCACCCGCCCGGCGCCGTGGCAGGCGGAGCGGAAGGCCTCGTTGCCGGGCAGTCCGACCATGACGTACGAGGCGGTGCCCATGGTGCCCGGCACCAGCACCGGCTGCCCGGCCTCCACCAGGTCGGCGGGCAGGTCGGGGTCGCCCGGCGGCAGCGCCCGGGTGGCGCCCTTGCGGTGCACGCACAGCGTCCGGAGCTCGCCGTCGACCTCGTGGGTCTCCAGCTTGGCGAGGTTGTGCGAGACGTCGTAGACCAGCTCCAGCCCGACGCCGAGCACCGTGGCGAAGGCGCGGCGGGCCGCCTCGGCGAGCAGCTGCCGGTTGGCCCGGCCGTAGTTGGCGGCCGCGGTCATGGCGCCCAGGTAGGCGCGGCCGCGCGGGGAGTCGACCGGGGTGCAGGCGAGCTGGCGGTCCGGGAGCTCGATCCGGTAGCGGTGCAGTTCGCGGTCCATGGCGCGGACGTGGTCGGTGCAGATCTGGTGGCCGAGGCCGCGCGAGCCGCAGTGGATCATGACGCAGACCTGGCCCGGCCGCACTCCGAAGGCGGTGGCGGTCCGCGGGTCGTGCACCCGGTCGACGGCCTGCACCTCCAGGAAGTGGTTGGCCGATCCGAGGCTGCCGACCTGCTGCAGCCCGCGCTCGACGGCCCGGGTGCTCACCTCCCCGGGGGCCGCGCCGGCCAGCACGCCACGGTCCTCGCAGCGTTCCAGGTCGCGCGGCACGCCGTGGCCGTGCTCGACGGCGTAGCGGGCGCCGCCGAGCAGCAGCTCGTCCAGCTCCTCCGGTCCGCCGAGCCGCCACAGGCCGCCCCGGCCCAGGCCGCGCGGGACGGTGCGGTCCAGCAGGTCCATCAGGCGGCCGATCCGCTCCGGGTCGAGTTCGTCCCGGCCGACCCCGGCCGCCAGCAGCCGGACCCCGCAGGAGATGTCGAAGCCCACCCCGCCCGGCGAGACCACCCCGCCCCGCTCGACGTCGGTCGCGGCGACCCCGCCGATCGGGAAGCCGTAACCCCAGTGCACGTCCGGCATCGCGTAGGAGGCGCGGACGATCCCGGGCAGCGTCGCCACGTTCGCCACCTGCTCCAACGCCTTGTCCCCGGCGGCCTGCGGCAGCAGCGCGGCGCTCGCGAACACCACCCCGGGCACCCGCATCGGCGGGCGCGGCTCGATCCGCCAGCGGTACCGGCCGGCCTCGGTCAGTGCGATCTCCACCTCGCTCACCCCGCTCCCGCGGCTCCGGCCCACCGTGCCGGGACCGGGCTCAGACGTCCACCGTGGCCCGGCAGGTCCAGCCGTCCGGCCCGGCGCTCAGGTCCAGGTCGTGCAGTGAGACGGCCTTCGGCACGGCGCCGACCAGGGCGGCCGTGGCGGCGTCGGCCATCCGGAACCGGACCGCCACCCGACGGGCGCCGTCCAGGCCCTCGATCGGACCGACCGCCACCGCCACCGGCAGCTCGCCGTCGACGTCCATCCGGTAGACGACCTCCTCCAGGACGCCCGCCAGCAGGTCCGGATCGCTCACCGCGAGGACCGTGCAGCCGCGCTCACCGACGATCCGCGCGCCGGCCAGGTCGGCGAAGCTGCCGACGACGCCGTGCACCAGCTCGCCGATACAGCCCTCCGCCGTCGGCGCCCAGGCCTCGACCCGCAGGTCGGCCGTGTGCGGCACACTCCGGTGCCCGCCGGCGGACCGGCCGGCAGGCTCGTCTCCGTCCACGAGCGACGCCTCCCGCACCCGTTTCCCTCTCCCCTCCAGCCTCGTCCCGCGGCCCACCCGGGGGCAAATGCGGCCGATCCGGCGGCCGGGTGCCGCAGCAGGCCCTCGCGCAGGGCGATGGCGTACGGCCGAATGGTGGCCGTGTCTGCGCGACGGGCAGCGCGTCGTGCCCGATCAGGCAGTCCGGACTGCCTTCGCGCCTCTGGTGGAGCCCCTGCCCGTCTGTTAGTCAGGAGGGTGACCGCCTGCCGTGCGAGAGGGAGACCATGCACGCCCAGCACAGCGCGAAGACCGATGAGGCCGAGCGCAGCCGTCCACCGGTGAGCAAGCCCGCAGTCGGGGGCGCGCCGCCTCTCCTGGCCCTCCAGCGCAGCGTCGGCAACGCGGCGGTCGTCCGGATGCTCCGCCGGACCGGGCGGCCAGGGGCTCAGGAAGAGCCCCGGCAGGGCGGCGAATTCGACTACGGGCAGGCCGAACACGCCGTTCAGCGCTCCACCGTCCAGGACGTCCTGCGCTCCCCGGGGCGTCCGCTCGACCACGGCACGCGCACCGAGATGGAAGGCCGGCTCGGCGCGGACTTCTCGGACGTCCGCATCCACACGGACGCCGCCGCGCGGGCCTCGGCAGTGGACGTGGGCGCCCGCGCCTACACCTCCGGCCACCACGTCGTCATCGGCGAGGGCGGAGGCGACAAGCACACCCTCGCCCACGAACTCACCCACGTCATCCAGCAGCGCCAGGGCCCCGTCGCCGGAACGGACGACGGCACCGGGCTGAAGGTCTCCGACCCCTCCGACCGCTTCGAACGCGAGGCCGAGGCCAACGCCGTTCGCGTCATGCGGCGGTCGGTGCATCCGCCGGCGCGGACCGAGGGCGGAGCCGCCGTCGGCACCCGTACCGACGTAGCGGTGCAGCGCGCGACGGCGGAGGAGGACCGCGAGGTCGCGGCGAACCTCGCGGAGGCCGCCGGCGGGCGCCTCGGGAGCACCGAGCCGTGGGCGCGCGAGACGTTCGATCCTCACGACACGGAGATCGGCGCGGACAGGACCGGTGTCCACATCGCCAGCGTCCAGGCCCCCACGGACAAGGTGATGAAAGCGGGTGCGCAGTGGTCGGCCGTCGAGCTGGATAAGAAGAAGAAGCTCCTGGGCGAGGCGCTGGACACCGCGTTCCTCGAATGGAGCAAGCGGTACGACCCGGAGCAGGTGTACATCTTCACCGCGCCGGAGTACTACTTCAGCGGCCAGGGCACCCACTTCCTGAGCGGGGACCAGGCGGCCGGCGTGGACGAGTGGCTCGCCGACCGCCTGGCGATCCTACCCAGCAACTACCTGGTGGTGCCGGGAACCATCGGCCGCCGACGTTCCCTCGACGCGCACGAATCGGACCAGGCGCGCGCCGAACAGCAGGAGGGCCGGAAGCGGCTCAAGGAGAACATGGGTGCCGACAACGGATACGCCAAGGACTCGGTAGCGGAGCTGGAGGAGATCTGGGAGCAAGGACCTGACCCCGACGGGTCGGGCAACGTGACCGTGTTCGACAACTACGCGCGTGTCTTCCAGGGCGGCCAGGATCCGACGACCTACACGAAGCGTTTCGAGGCGCCGGACTGGGGAGGAGCTCCGGACCGTTCACAGGAGGAGATGGAGCAAGGCTTCTTCGCCATCGGGCAGGAGAACTTCGAGACCACGGTGAAGGGCGTTCAGGTCCGTCTCCAAATATGCTCGGACAACGCCGCGGAGAGCCTCTGGAACGAACCGTACGAAGGCGTCCACATCCTGGTGGCGGCGAACTTCGGCGACGCGGGCGAGAGCCAGGCCAACATGCACGGGGACACCTTCGTCGTGGCCGACTCGGGACATTCCCAGCTCTTCGAGGCCGACAATCCGGTCCCGCCGGCGGACAGCGTCGAGGACCTCCGGTACCACGCTGCCGAGAAGCGGAAGATGACGGGCAAGAGCCCGGAGGCGACCAGCACGAAGGGACCGGTCTCGCTGAACTTCTACCGCACGGCGACCCGGGAACCCAGCGCCCAGTAGGCGCTGGGGCGGTGGGCGAGGCCGATCGCGTGCCCTGCGGGTGCCGCCGCCCGCCGGGTCAGGCCGTGGGGAACTCGACCCGGACGCGCAGTCCGCCCGTGCTGCCGGGGTCGGCGGTGACGGTGGCGTGGTGGGCGCGCGCGATGGAGGCGACGATGGACAGGCCGAGGCCCGCGCCCTCACGCGGGCTGTGCCGACGCTCCTGGAGGCGGCGGAAGGGCTCGAAGAGGTAGGGGACCGTCTCCGGCGGCACCTGGGGGCCGGTGTTGGCGACCTCCAGGACGCCGTCGCGCACGTCGACGTCGACCCGGCCGCCGTCGTGGTTGTAGCGCAGGGCGTTGCCGACCAGGTTGCGTACCAGGTGTGCCAGCAGCACCGGATCACCCTCGACGGACACGGGGGCGGTGTCGGTCCGGACGGTGACGCCGTTCGCCCGGGCTTCCTCCGGGGCGGCGCACTCGGCGGCCACCGCGCGGGCCAGTTGGTCCAGTGCGACCGGTTCGCGGTGGTCCAGCCTCTGGTCGGAGACGGACAGCAACAACAGGCCCTCGATGAGCCGTTCGCTGCTCTCGGAGACCTCGATCAGTTTGCGGCGGACCCGGGCGACGGCGGCCGGGTCCCCGGTGGCCAGCCCGATCTCGGCCGCGGCCCGCTGCACCGCGAGCGGGGTGCGCAGTTCGTGTGCGGCGTTGGCCGCGAACCGCTGCTGCGCACCGACCAGTTGCTCCATGCGGTCGAGCATGTCGTCGAAGGTGTCGGCGAGCTGTTTGAGTTCGCCCGGGGGTGCGTCGAGGGCGATCCGCTCGTGCAGGTTCTCGCCCGAGAGCCGCCGCGCCGTGTTGGTGATCACCGCCACCGGGCGCAGCACCCGTCCCGACATCCACCAGGCCAGTGCCATCGAGATGACGGCGAAGGCGGCCAGGGCGATCAGGGAGACGGTCAGCAGCTGGTTCTGGGCGGCCTGCTCGGCGGCCTGGGTGACGACCTTGACGGCCTGGAAGTGGGACTGTCCGCCGTCGGCGGGGTCGGTTCCGGCGGGGGCGCTCCCGGGTGGGGCGTTCGCGGGTGCGGCGGTTCCCACCATGAGGGTCTTCGCCGCCGCGGCCGGGTCCGGGGTCGCCAGTGTGGCCAGTCGCGGTTCGACGGCGACGGCCGTGCTGATCGAGGTGTACAGCCCCTCCCGGACCAGGAAGTTGACCAGGACGATGAGCATCGCCCCGGCGAGGACGAGCAGCCCGCCGTAGAGCATGGTCAGCCGGCCCCGCTCCCCGCCCGGCAGCCGCGGGCGAGCTCTGCCCGGTAGCCGCGGGCGTGCTCTGCCCGGCAGCGGAAGCAGCGGAAGGCGGTTCGGGCCGACCGGGGCGGAGCGCCTCACGCCGGGACGCCGATGCGGTAGCCGTGGCCGGGCACGGTGTCGATGACCGACGGCTCGCCGAGCTTGGCGCGGAGCTTGCTGAGGGCGACCCGGACCGCGTTGGTGCGGTATCCCATGTTCCGCTCCCACACCTGGTCGATCAGGTCCTCACCGCTGACCACGGCGCCCTCGGCCTGCATCAGCACCTCCAGGACGCCGAACTCCTTGCGGGACAGGGCGAGGTAGCGGCCCTCCCGGAAGGCCTGGCGGCGGGCGGTGTCGAGGGTGATGCCGGCACGTTCGATGACCGGCGGAAGGGCGGGGTGGGTGCGGCGGCCGAGGGCCAGGACCCGGGCCAGCAGTTCCTCGTAGGCGAACGGCTTGGTGAGGTAGTCGTCCGCGCCCAGGTCCAGGCCGTCGACGCGGTCGCGGACGGTGCCGGCGGCGGTGAGCATCAGCACCCGGGTCAGCAGCCGCTGCTCGACGACGCTCCGGCACACCTCGTCGCCGTGCGCTCCGGGCAGGTCGCGGTCGAGTACGAGCACGTCGTAGTCGGTGAGGCGCAGCCGTTCCAGCGCGTCGGCGCCGTTGTACACGACGTCGACGGCCAGGGCGTCGCGCCGCAATCCCTCGGCGATCATGTCCGCCAGGAATTCCTCGTCCTCCACGATCAGTACACGCATGACATCAGGTGTACCTGAAATCCACCTTTCGTCGCCGTAAAGGTCTCGGCTGACAGCGGCGAAACGCGGGTGCGTGCCAGCCTCTGCGTCGTCGGTCACCCGGTATCGGAGACGTATCGGACACGGTGGCCGGCCACTCGCAATCGGACTCGGAGGAATTCCATGCGGAACCACATGCGGAACCACAGGTACGGCGCGGCGGCCGTGCTGGTGGCGGGGATGGCGCTGTTCACCGCGGCCTGTGGCGGAGGCGCCACGGGCGCCGGCGGGGGCGGCGGCTCGGACTCGTCGGGCAGGGGCGCGGCGGCGGACCAGGCCTACGAGCACCGTAAGTGCCTGCGCGAACACGGCGCCCAGGTGAAGGAGCCGGAGCCGGGCCAGGACCCGCGGGGCCTGGTCCTCGAGGGCGGCCAGGACAAGATGGCGGAAGCCCTCAAGGCCTGCGGTGGAGCCGGTGGCGCGGGCGGCGCGAAGATGTCCCAGGCCGACAAGGACAGGGCTCTCAAGTTCGCCCAGTGCATGCGCGGTAACGGTGTGGACATGCCGGACCCGAAGTTCGACGGCGACTCGGCGATGTCGGGACAGGCGATGAAGGTCCCGGAGGGCCCCGACAAGGACAGGTTCGACAAGGCGAACAAGGCGTGCAGTGGTCAGAATGCGGAGTGAGCGCGGGCGGAGCCGCCGAACGTACCTGATCGCCGCGCTGGTCACCTCGGTCTCGCTGGTGGGCGGGGTCACGGCCCTCTCGCAGACCGGCGGCGGCGCGAGCGCCGGCACGGACCGCACGGACGGGCTGCCGCCGAGCACGGGCTCGGTGGAACGACAGGACCTGAGCAGCCGGACCCGGGTGGACGGGACCCTCGGGTACGCCGAGGAGCGCCGGTTCAACGCCGGTGTGACGGGCACCCTCACCTGGCTCCCGGAGGCCGGCGCGCTGGTGGAACGCGACGGGGTCCTCTACGAGGTCGACGGCCGGAAGGTCCGGCTCATGGTCGGCGAGCGCCCCGTGTACCGGACGCTGAAGGCCGGCGACAAGGGGCCGGACGTCAGACAGCTGAAGGAGAACCTGCGCGCCCTGGGCCACGGCAAGGGGCTGGCCGCGGACGAGGAGTTCACCCCCGGCACCGTGGAGGCGGTCAAGCGCTGGCAGAAGGCCCACGGTCTGGCCCAGACCGGCGAGATCGGCCCCGAGCAGATCGCCTTCTCGCCCGGTCCGGTGCGGATCAAGAAGAACGACGCGGCCGTCGGCGACCAGGCCGCTCCCGGCAAGCCGGTCCTCACCACCACCGGCTCCGAACGGCAGGTGCAGATCAGGATCGAGGTCTCCCGGGCCGACCTCGCCAAGCCCGGTACCCGGGTCGAGGTCGCTCTGCCCGGCGGCGGCAGGGCCAAGGGCAAGGTCGCCTCCGTCGACCGCACCATCGGTGAGGACGGCAAGGAGCAGGGCTCCCAGGACAAGCCCGCCAAGATCACCGCCCGGGTGGTCTTCGACGACCCGGGGCAGGCGGAGGGCTTCGACCAGGCGCCGGTCACCGTCGAGCTCGAGGGCGAGGTCCGCGAGGACGTGCTGACGGTACCGGTCAACGCCCTGCTCGCGCTGACCGGCGGGGGCTTCGGCATCCAGGTCGTGGAGAACGGGAAGGTGCGCGAAGTCCCGGTCGAGCTCGGCATGTTCGGACAGGGCCGGGTCGAGGTCAGCGGGACCGGCCTGGCCGAGGGAATGAAGGTCGGGGTGCCCACGTCATGAGCGCGGTGGTCGAGTTGAACCAGGTCACCAAGGAGTATCCGGGCGGGGTGGTGGCGCTGCAGGGGGTGGACCTGCGCATCGGAAGCGGCGAACTGCTCGCCATCGTCGGCCCTTCGGGGTCGGGCAAGTCCACCCTGCTGCACATCGTCGGCACCCTGGACCGGCCCAGCGCCGGATCCGTCACCCTGGCGGGCCACGACGTCGCCTCCCTCTCCGACCGCCGGCTGTCCGCCCTGCGCGCCCGGCACATCGGCTTCGTCTTCCAGTCCTTCCACCTGGTGGCCGGGGTCAGCGCCCGGGACAACGTCGCCGAGGGCCTGCTCTACTCGGGCCTGCCGCGCGCCCAGCGCCGCAGGCGCGCGGCCCTGGCCCTGGAGCGGGTCGGGCTCGCGGACCGCATGCACCACCGGCCGCACGAGCTGTCGGGCGGCCAGCGGCAGCGGGTGGCGATCGCCCGGGCGGTGGTCGGCGAGCCGGACCTGCTGCTGGCCGACGAGCCGACCGGCGCGCTGGACTCCGCCTCGAGCGAAGCGGTGATGGAGCTGCTGCACGACCTCAACGCCGACGGTGCCACCATCGCGGTGATCACCCACGACGGCGAGATCGCCGACAGCCTGCCCCGCCAGGTCCGGATCCGCGACGGCCGCGTCGTGGCGGACCTGCGCACCGGCGCCGCCGTCCCGGCCGATCGGGGTGGGGAGCGATGAGCCGCACACGGCTCTCCCCGGCCCGGCTCGGCCCCCGTGACGTCCTCCACGTCGGCTCGGCCGGCCTGCGCACCCGGCCGCTACGGGTGGTGCTGTCCGCGCTGGGCATCGCCATCGGCATCGCCACCATGATCGCGGTGGTCGGCATCTCCTCCTCCAGCAAGGCCCAACTCCTGCGGCAGCTCGACCGGTTGGGCACCAACCTGCTGGTGGCCTCCCCCGGCCAGGGGCTGTTCGGCGAGAAGGTGAAGCTGCCCGAGGAGTCGGTCGGCATGCTGAGCCGCGTCCCCGGGGTCGAGCAGGTCGGCGCGACCGGTGACCTGGCGCAGTCCGTCCGGCGCAGCGAGAAGATCCCCGACGACGAGACCGGCGGCATCACCGTGAAGGCCGCCACCGAAGGACTGCTGGACGTCGTACGCGGCGCGGTCGGCTCGGGCACCTGGCTCAACGAGGCCAACGGGCGCTACCCGTCGACGGTGCTCGGACACGTCGCGGCCCAGCGCCTGGGCATCACCGCCCCCGGTCAGCAGGTCCACATCGGCGGCCGGTACTTCACCGTCATCGGCATCCTCGACCCGCTGCCGCTGGCTCCCGAGATCGAGCGGGCCGCCCTGGTCGGCTGGGACGGCGCCGGCACGCTACTGGGCTTCGACGGCCACCCGACCCAGATCTACGAACGGTCGACGGACCGGGCGGTCAGCGCGGTCCGCGAGCGGATCCCCCGCACCGTCGATCCGCAGAACCCGCACAACGTGCAGGTCACCGACCCCTCCTCGGCGCTCCAGGCCAAGGCCGCCACCGAGGGGGCGTTCACCGACCTCCTGCTCGGGCTGGGCGGGGTGGCGCTCCTGGTCGGCGGCGTCGGGGTCGCCAACACGATGATCATCTCGGTGCTGGAGAGGCGCCACGAGATCGGACTGCGCCGCTCCCTGGGCGCCACCAGGGGCCAGATCCGCCTCCAGTTCGTGACGGAGTCCCTCCTGCTCTCCGGACTGGGCGGACTGGCCGGCGTGGCCCTGGGCGCGGCCGCCACCTACGCCTTCGCCGCCTCGGGCGGCCTGCCCTGGGTGGTCCCCCCGTGGGCCGTCACCGGGGGCTTCGCCGCCACCCTGCTCATCGGCACGGTCGCCGGCCTCTACCCGGCCGTCCGGGCCGCCCGCCTCTCCCCGACCCTCGCCCTCCACGCCGGCTAGCGGGCCGCACGGGTGGGGCACCCCTCCGGGCGCCCCACCCTCCGGTCCGGTCGGCCTGCCGGCCAAGGCACGGGTGGCCCGGCTCCAGCAGTCCCGCACCACTCTGCCGGACGTCAGTGTCAGAGTGGGCCCGTACTGTTCACGGCATGGCAATCGTGATGTTCGTCGACGAGACGACGGCTGGGGACCGGAGCGACGGGTGGGAACTGGAGGTTCTCGAGGAGAGGCTCACCGTGCGTGAGCTGATCCGGCGCAGGGTGTTCCAGGAGGTCGCCGAGTACAACGCGAAGGCACCGCAGGTGTTCCAGGGGCTGGTGCGGCCGCACGATGCCGAGCGGGTGCTGAACGGGTACGCGCTGCGCACGCCGCGCCGGATCGATCCGGAGGCGCAGAGCGAACTGGCGCTCCGGGCGTTCGCGGGCAACGGCTTCCTGGTGCTGGTGGGGGAACGCCAGGTCACCGACGCGGAGGAGGAGGTCGAGCTCGGCCTCGGCACCGAGGTCACGTTCCTGAAGCTCGTTCCGCTGGTGGGGGGATGACGGTGATGGACTTCCAGGAGATCACGGAGCTGGTCCGACAGTACGCAGGAGAGGCGGATGACCTCGCCGTCGAGCTGCTGAAGCTGGGAACAGGGAGGCACAGCGGCTACTGGGACGGACGGTGGGACGGCGCCTTCGCCGAGTTGCGCGCGCTGCCGTCCGAGGCCCGGACCGCGCTCGCCGACGCGCTGGTCGGGCAGTACCACTCGGCCGAGGCCGGCCCGGTCGCCCGCGGGAACGTTCTGATCCTGCTGGCTGTCGTCGCGCACGGTCTGCCCGGCGACCGGCTCCCGGCGGAGCGCACGGAGAAGCTCGACGAGCTCGGCCACGAGAACTCCGTGGTGCACAGCGGCCGTCACCTGCTCCTCGCCGAGGCCGAGCTCGGGGCCGGCCGCCCCCTCACTCCCGAGGTCGTGGCCGTCTTCCGGCGCTCGGCCCTGGACACCTACGGCAGGAAGCCGCTCGTCGAGTTCGCCGGCACGCTCACCGAGCCCGTCCTCAACGTCGGTGAGGAATGGACCGAGCAGGCCCTGCGGGACACCCTGGACGACCCCGACTGGCAGGCACTCCTGCGGCACGCGACGACCGCCACAGCCGCCAAGCCCTCCCGCCCGTGGGAGCAGCGGGCCGAACGCCTGATCCTCCCCCTCGGTGCCGACCGCGTCCGGACCACCCTGCTGCCCTGGCTCGCCCTCGTCGGCCGCCGCACCTTCGCGCTGAACCATGAACTCCTCGGGTCCGACGGACACAGCGCCTACGACCCGTACAACGCCAACGCCCTGCGCGGACTGACCTGGATGCTCGCCCTGCTGCCGGCCCATCCGGACACCGCCCGCGCCCTCGGCGCGCTGGTCGAGACCTCCCTCAGGAAGATCCCCGGGCTCGGCCCGCGCAACCCGAAGGTCGCCAACGCCGCCACGACCGCGCTCTCCCGCATCGACGGCGAAGCGGCCCTCGCCGAACTCGCCCGCCTGGCCACCCGCGTGACGTACAAGGGCACGCTCAAGCTGCTCGACACCGCGCTCCGGACCCGGGCCGAGGCGCTGGGCCTGTCCCGCGAGGAGGTCGAGGAGATCGCCGTCCCCGCCTACGGGCTGACCGAGATCGGCCGGGCCGAGCCGCGTCTGGGCGAGGCCACGGCGGTCCTGGAGGTCCGGGGCACCAGGGTGTTCCTCGGCTGGCGCAACGCCGCGGGCAAGGAGGTCAAGAGCGTGCCCGCCGCCGTCAAGCGCGACCACGCCGAGCAGCTCAAGGAGCTGAAGACGGCGGTCAAGGACATCGACAAGATGCTCTCCGCCCAGAGCGAGCGTCTGGACCGGCAGTTCCTCGGCCGCCGCACCTGGCCGTACACCGCCTGGCGCGAGCGGTACCTCGACCACCCCCTGGTCGGCACCCTGGCCCGACGGCTGCTGTGGACGGTCGACGGCACGACCGTCGGATTCGCGGACGGCGAGCTGCGCACCCTCGCCGACGACCCGGTGCGCGAAGGGGCCGAGGTCCGGCTCTGGCACCCGGTGGGCCACGAGCCCGCCCAGGTCGTGGCCTGGCGTGACTGGCTGGAGCGGCACGAGATCACCCAGCCGTTCAAGCAGGCCCACCGCGAGGTGTACCTGCTGACCGACGCCGAGCGCGCGACGGGGACGTACTCCAACCGTTTCGCCGCGCACGTCCTGCGCCAGCACCAGTTCCACTCCCTGACGTCGGCCCGGGGGTGGCGCAACAAGCTGCGCCTGATGGTCGACGACTCGGCCCCGCCCGCCACCCGTGCGCTGCCTCAGTGGGGGTTGCGCGCCGAGTACTGGATCCACGGGGAGGGCGACGAGTACGGGGACGACACCACCGAGTCGGGCAGTTACCTGCGTCTGGCCACCGACCAGGTCCGCTTCTACCCGATCGACGCGCCGGAGAACGCGGCGGACTGCTACGGCAGTGAGTACCGCATGTGGCCGGAGGCCGGCGCCGGGCCGGTGGAGCCCGTCCAGCTCGCCGAGGTCCCGCCGCTCGTGCTGTCCGAAGTCCTGCGCGACGTGGACCTGTTCGTGGGCGTGGCCAGCATCGGCAACGACCCGGCCTGGCAGGACGGCGGACCGGAGGGCCGCTTCAGGGACTACTGGAGGTCGTACGGCTTCGGTGAGCTCGGCCAGGGTGCCGAGACGCGCCGCATGCTGCTGGAGCGGCTCGTGCCCCGGCTGGCGATAGCCGACCGCTGCACCCTTGAGGGCCGCTTCCTCCACGTGAAGGGCGAGCGCCACACGTACAAGATCCACCTCGGCTCGGGGAACATCCTGATGACGCCGAACGACCAGTACCTGTGCATCGTCCCGAAGTCCGCCGCGGCCACCCCGCAGACCGGCTACCTCCCCTTCGAGGGCGACCGCCTGCTGGCCGTGATCCTCAGCAAGGCGATGATGCTGGCCGAGGACACGAAGATCACGGACCCGACGATCCTGAGCCAGCTCTAGCACTGCGAGTTCGTTCGCCGGATTGCTTGATCACGCGGCGAGGACGGGCCTGCCGCCCCGGCGCAGGCC
>NZ_JBHUAL010000106.1:0-31449 GCF_042789775.1 Kitasatospora sp. NPDC056800
GGGCCCGGGCTGATGCCCGGGCCCTTCCCGCGTTTCCGAACGCCTGCCGCCGTTACTTCTTCTCCTTCGGCGCCTCGGCGTCGGTGGACAGCGCGGCGATGAAGGCCTCCTGCGGGACCTCCACGCGGCCGACCATCTTCATCCGCTTCTTGCCTTCCTTCTGCTTCTCCAGCAGCTTCCGCTTACGGGAGATGTCACCGCCGTAGCACTTGGCGAGGACGTCCTTGCGGATCGCGCGGACCGTCTCGCGGGCGATCACCCGGGAGCCGATGGCCGCCTGGATCGGCACCTCGAACTGCTGGCGGGGGATGAGCTTCTGGAGCTTGCCCGCCATCATCACGCCGTAGCCGTAGGCCTTGTCCTTGTGGACGATCGCGGAGAAGGCGTCCACCGCGTCGCCGTGCAGCAGGATGTCGACCTTCACCAGCTGGGCGGACTGCTCGCCGATGGGCTCGTAGTCCAGCGAGGCGTAGCCGCGGGTCTTGGACTTCAGCTGGTCGAAGAAGTCGAAGACGATCTCCGCGAGCGGCAGGGTGTAGCGCAGCTCGACCCGGTCCTCGGACAGGTAGTCCATGCCCTGGAGGTTGCCGCGGCGGGACTGGCAGAGCTCCATGATCGCGCCGACGAACTCGTTGGGCGCGAGGATGGTGCCGCGCACCACCGGCTCGAACACCTCGGCGATCTTGCCGGTCGGGAACTCGCTCGGGTTGGTGACGGTGTGCTCGGTGCCGTCCTCCATGACCACCCGGTAGACCACGTTCGGGGCGGTGGAGATCAGGTCGAGGTTGAACTCGCGCTCCAGGCGCTCCCGGATGATCTCCAGGTGCAGCAGGCCGAGGAAGCCGCAGCGGTAGCCGAAGCCGAGCGCGACCGAGGTCTCCGGCTCGTACACCAGCGCGGCGTCGTTGAGCCGCAGCTTGTCGAGGGCGTCGCGCAGCAGCGGGTAGTCCGAGCCGTCCAGCGGGTAGAGGCCGGAGAACACCATCGGGCGCGGGTCCTTGTAGCCGCCGAGCGCCTCGGTGGCGCCCTTGTGCATCGAGGTGATCGTGTCACCGACCTTGGACTGCCGGACGTCCTTCACACCGGTGATGATGTAGCCCACCTCGCCGACGCCGAGGCCGTCGGCGACCTTCGGCTCGGGCGAGATGACGCCGATCTCCAGCAGCTCGTGGGTCGCGCCGGTGGACATCATCGAGATCCGCTCGCGCTTGGTGAGCTGCCCGTCCACCACACGGACGTAGGTGACCACGCCGCGGTAGGAGTCGTACACCGAGTCGAAGATCATCGCGCGGGCCGGGGCGTCCTTGACGCCGACCGGGGCCGGGACGGTGTTGACGATGTGGTCCAGCAGGTCCTCGACGCCCAGGCCGGTCTTGGCGCTGACCTGGAGCACGTCGGAGGGGTCGCAGCCGATGATGTGGGCGATCTCGGCGGCGTACTTCTCCGGCTGGGCGGCCGGCAGGTCGATCTTGTTGAGGACCGGGACGATCGTGAGGTCGTTCTCCAGCGCCAGGTACAGGTTGGCGAGGGTCTGCGCCTCGATGCCCTGGGCCGCGTCGACCACCAGGATGGTGCCCTCGCACGCGGCGAGGGAGCGGGACACCTCGTACGTGAAGTCCACGTGGCCGGGGGTGTCGATCATGTTGAGGATGTGCGTCGTCCCGGCGTTCGGACCGGTCTTCGGCGCCCACGGAAGGCGGACCGCCTGCGACTTGATGGTGATGCCGCGCTCACGCTCGATGTCCATGCGGTCGAGGTACTGGGCGCGCATCTGCCGGGGGTCGACGACGCCGGTGATCTGCAGCATCCGGTCTGCGAGCGTCGACTTGCCGTGGTCGATGTGGGCGATGATGCAGAAGTTGCGGATCAGCGCCGGGTCGGTACGGCTGGGCTCTGGCACATTGCTGGGGGTCGCGGGCACCTTGGTCCGATTCTCCGTTGGTCCGGGGCCGGGGGTGTCCGGGTCATCGCTGACCGGTTTCCCGGGGACCGGACGGGCTCGTCCGATCGAAATAGTCCCTGCCATCTTCCCACGACCGCGGGGCGGGCCGCCGTTCGGGCACCCGGGGCCGTCCGGGGCCGCCCTCGCGAGCGGTCGGGGGCGGCCCTCGCGGGCGCCCGGGTTTGGGGCGGGCAGCGGGCCCCTGGTAGCGTGGGCTGCTGCACCCGGCCTCGGCATGCCCTCTCAGCTGGTCCGACGGCCACCGGGTGCGAACCCGTTCAAATCCTTAGACAAGACTGAGGCTCCTTCGTGGCGAACATCAAGTCCCAGATCAAGCGCAACAAGACCAACGAGAAGGCGCGCCTGCGCAACAAGGCCGTCAAGTCCTCGCTGAAGACCGCTCTGCGCAAGGCCCGTGAGGCCGCTGCCGCCGGCGAGACCGAGAAGGCCACCGAGCTGGCCCGCGCCGCCTCCAAGGCGCTGGACAAGGCCGTGAGCAAGGGCGTCATCCACGCCAACCAGGCCGCCAACAAGAAGTCGGCCATCACCAAGCGCGTCAACACCGCCGTCCAGGCCTGACGCCCCGGGGTCTTCGACCCCCACCGCTTCGGAGCGACCCGGCCCTCTACCCGGCCCCCCGAGGCGCGCAAGACTCGCACCGCACGCGGCCTGCGTTCGCCACGCGGGTGCGGTGCACAGAAGCAGTGCGACAGGCGTCGCAGCCGGCCTCTCCCCGAGGCCGCTGCGGCGCCTGTCGCGTTCCGCGGCCCGGCGGCTATCGTCGGTCGGGTCCGACCGGGGTGCGGGGAGCACCTCGGCGCCAGGTCCAGGGGGGAACTTCCATGACGACGCCACCGCCGCCGCAGCCACCGAACGGACCGGGATACGGCTTCCCGCAGTCACCGAACGGACCAGGGTACGGCTTCCCGCAGCAGCCGCGCGGGGGCGCGCAGCCCGTACCGGGCGCTCCCGGCCCCGCGGGCGCCGGCGGCTTCGGACCGCCGCCGGGGCTGCCCACCGCGCCCGGCCTGCCCGCCGCCCCCGCCCCCGGGCGGAGCGGGAACCTGCGGCGCAACGCCGTCTGGGCGTTCGTCGGCGCGGTGACCGTCTCGATCGGCTGGGCCGCCGCCGTGACGGCCGTCCCCGGCCTGGTCAGCAGCGACTCCTCGCCGCGCGACCTGCGCGGCTACCACCTCTCCGACGACTTCTGCGCCACCGGGAAGCCCACGAAGCTCCTGCAGACCTACTCCGTCTCGGACACCTCCAAGCCGACCCACCACACCGACCGGCACCCGGCGTTGGACAGCATGAACTGCTCGATGTCGCTCAAGCGCACCGGCGGCACCAGCGACAGCGAGTCCGCCACCCTCTACATGCGCGTCGACCTGCACAAGGCGGTCAACCCGGCGCCCGAGCTGGAGGCCAACAAGGAGCTCTACCGGGCCCGCGGCTACCAGGTCACCGACATCGCGGGGCTCGGCGAGGAGGCGTACTTCCTGTACAAGGACGACGGCTCGGACCAGTACCACAGCGTCTACGCCGAACTGGACATCCGCGACGGCGGGATGACGTACTACGTCACCTACTCGGCCGGCTACACCGAGGGCAAGGGCAAGCCGCCGACCAAGGAGGAGCTGCGCACCGCCCTCCAGTCCGACGGGCAGGACACCGTGCGGGCCATGAAGAAGTAGCGCCGGGGCCCGCGGCGCCGGGCCGTCAGTAGGCGGGCCGGGAACCGGCCCGGGAGGCCCGGGCGACGGCGACCACCGCGCGCTCCAGGGCGTACGCCGGGTCGTCCGAGCCGCCCTTGACGGCGGCGTCGGCCTGGGCGATCGCGGTCAGCGCGGTGGCCACCCCGTCGCCCGTCCAGCCGCGCATCTGCTGGCGGACCCGGTCGACCTTCCACGGCGGCATGCCCAGCTCGCGGGCCAGGTCGCCCGGGCGCATGTTCCGCCCGGCGCTCGCCAGCCGGCCGATGCTGCGCACGCCGGAGGCCAGCGCGTAGGTGATGCCGGTCGGCGGCTGGCCGACGGCCAGCGCCCAGCGCAGCCGCTCCAGCGCCTCCGCGGCCCGGCCGGTGACCGCCAGGTCGGCGACCTCGAAGCCGGTCGCCTCGGCCCGGCCGCTGTAGTAGCGGGCCACCACCGTCTCGTCGATCGTGCCCTCGACGTCGGAGGTCAGCTGGTTGCAGGCGGCCGCCAGCTCGCGCAGGTCGCTGCCGAGCGCGTCCAGCAGCGCCTGGCAGGCCTCCGGGGTCGCGGAGCGGCCCAGGGTGCGGAACTCGCCCTTGACGAAGGCCAGCCGCTCGCTCGCCTTGGCCAGCTTGGGGCAGGCCACCTCGCGCCCGCCGGCCTTGCGCCCGGCGTCCAGCAGGCCCTTGCCCTTGGCGCCGCCGGCGTGCACCAGCACCATGATCACTTCTTCGGCCGGGGCCTCGATGTACGCCTTGACCTCCTTCACGGAGTCGGCGGAGAGGTCCTGCGCGGCCCGGACCACGATCACCTTGCGCTCGGCGAACAGCGACGGCGTGGTCAGCTCGGCCAGGCTGCCGGGCTGCAGGCCGCCGGGCGGCAGGTCCCGTACGTCGGTGTCCGGGTCCGCCGCCTTCGCCGCCGCCACCACCTGGGCGACCGCGCGGTCCAGCAGCAGCTCCTCCTGGCCGACCGCGAGGGTCAGCGGGGCGAGCAGGTCGTCGGGTGCACTCTTCCTGGCCATCGCCTACCAGCATCCCACGGGCCGCGGACACTCCCGCCCGACGGAGCGGGCGGCCCGACCTGGACAATGTCCGGGTGAGCGAGAACCACACCACCGACCTCCCGGCCGTCGACGACCCGTACGCCCGGCAACTGCTCGTCCTGCCCGACCGCGACACCGCCGAGGAGGCCGCCGAGGAGCTCGGCGCCGCCCAGCCCGACCTCGGCGAGCTCGAAGTCGTCCGCGACGCGCTCGCGGGCGAGGACGACGCCGAGGACGCCCAGTGGCTGGTCGTGGCCGAGGCCCCGGAGAGCGGCTGGACCCCGGCGCTGCTGCACGCCCTCGACCGCCTCGCGGCCGGCTACGAGGGCTGGCGCGAGGAGGCGTGACGGCCTGAGGGCCTGAGGGCCTGACGGCTTGAGGGCCCCTGATCAGAGGTGCGGGGACTCGGGCGCGCCCCCGAGCCGCAGCTCGCCGACACCGTCCAGGACCTTCTCCGCCGAGGCGACGTGGCGGCCCGCCGTGACGACGTCGCGCAGGCAGCGGTCGAGCGGGGTGCGCTCGGTGTAGACCGCGGCCGATCCCGCGGCGTCGTACAGGAGTTGGACCGCCTCCCGGCAGGCCCGGTGGGCGAACCGGCGGGCCAGCGCCGCCGTGCCGCGCTCCGGCGCCAGGCCCGCCGCCTGGGCCGCCCAGGCCTGCTCCAGCGTGCGGTACACGTAGGCGTCCGCCGCGCCGATCAGCGACTCGGCGTGCGCGAGGTCGGCCCGGACCCCCGGGTAGGGCAGCGCGGTGCGCCGGGGGGACAGCAGCTCCCGGGCGCCGGCCAGCGCGGCCCGGCCGATCCCCAGCGGCACGCCCGCCATCTTGAGGGCGAGGTTGTCGGCGCGCAGGTGGAGCGGCTCCGCCCGGGTGCCGGACGGCGCCAGGGCGAAGGTGTGCCGCTCCGGGACGAACAGGTCGGCGACCTCGATGTCGTGCGAGCCGGTGCCGCGCAGCCCGGTGGTGTGCCAGGTGTCCAGCACCCGGACCTGCGCGGCGTCCAGGACGGCGACCCTCGGGGTGCCCTCCGGGGTCAGGAACCCGGCCAGCACCCGGTCGGCGTGGGTGATCCCGCTGGCGTGGGTCCAGCGGCCGGTCAGCAGGTGGCCGCCGCCGTGCCGGACCGACCGCCCGGCCGGCGGCAGCACCGTCGCGGTGATCAGGTCCGGGTCCGGGAACAGCTCGGCGAAGACGTCCTCGGGCAGCGAGACCACGGCCAGCGAGGCGTTCAGCGCGACGGACGCGCACCAGGCGACCGAGGCGTCGCCCTCGGCCAGCAGGTCGATCGCCCGGGTGGTCTCCGGCACGGTCAGCTCGACCCCGCCCAGCCGCGGCGGCAGGGCGGCCCGCAGCAGCCCGGTGGCCTTCAGGCCCGCCAGGACGTCACCGGGGATCCGGCCCAGCCGTTCGGTCTCCGGCGCGGTGGCCGGCAGGCCGGCGGCGTAGCTCCGTACCCGGTCCAGGACCGAGGCGGCGGTGCGGGCCGTCCCGGTGCGGGGCGTACCGGTCCGGGGCGTCCCGGTCCGGGGCGGCAGTTCGAGGGTGGTCATCCGGTCCTCCTGGTTCGGCGGGTGCGGTGGGGTTCTCCGGGGCGGCGGGTCACAGGTCGTTCAGCGCCTTGTCGAGCTCGGCCGCCAGGGTCGGGAGGTACGGGGCGCGCATGACGCTGTAGTGGTCGCCGGGCACGTCGACGCTCTCCGCCCGGTCGCCGAGCAGCTCCAGCCACCGCCGGGTGGTGGCCGTGCTGGCCCCGTCCATCGCCCGCAGCAGCCGGACCCGGCCCCGGTACGGGACGGGCCGGTGCTCGGCCAGCGCCCGGCTGAGGCGCAGGAACCGGCCCGCGAGCCGCTCCAGGGTGGCGCCGTCGATCTCCTCCGGCAGGACGCCGGCCCGCCGGGCCCGGGTCAGCAGCTCCTCGACCGGGGAGCCGCCGTCGACCGGCTCGAACTCCTCCGGCCCGGGGTTCCAGTCGTGGCCGGCCAGCCCGGCCAGGTCACGGGCGAACCGGGCCAGCAGCGCCGGCTCGGCGGCGGGCTCGGTGCGGCCGGGCGGTTCGAGCAGGTCCACGGCCGCGACCAGCTCGACCGCCGCGCCCCGGTCGGTGAGCAGCCGGGCGGTCTCCAGGGCGATCACCCCGCCCATCGACCAGCCGCCGAGCCGGTACGGGCCGTCCGGGAACCGCGCGGTGATCGCGTCGGCGTAGTGCGCGGCCAGTTCGGCCACGGTCCTCGGGGCGGTCCGCACCCCGGGGTCCGCTTCGGGGTCCGCTTCGGAGTCCGCTTTGGAGTCCGCTTTGGAGTCCGCTTCGGCGTCCGCTTCGGGGTACTGGAGGGCGTGGACCGGCTGGTCCCCGTCCAGCAGGGCGGCGAGCCCGGCGTAGCAGAGCACGTCGCCGCCGACCGGGTGGACCAGGAACAGCGGCGGCCGGGCCCCGGTGCCCCGGACGGTGACCAGGGCCGCCCGGCCCTCGTCCTCGGCCCGCTCGCGCAGCACCCCGGCGAGCGCCTCGACGGTCGGCCGGGCGAGCAGCGTGGCCACCGGCAGCGAGCGGCCGGTGCACTGCCTGATCCGGGCCATCATCCGCACCGCGAGCATGGAGTCGCCGCCGAGGTCGAAGAAGTTCGCCGTGACGTCGAAACCGGCGGGGTCCGGGGCGGCGTCGGCGGTCGCCGCGGGAGTGCCGAAGAACTCGGCCCAGATCCCGGCGAGCAGCCGCTCGGCCGCGTCGCGCGGGGCGACCGCCCCGCCGGGGCGCGGGGCCGCGAGCCCGGGCGAGGGAAGCCGCCGGCGGTCCACCTTGCCGTTGTCGGTCAGCGGCAGCTCCGGCAGCAGGACGATCCGGGCGGGCACCAGGTACCCCGGCAGTTCGCGGCCGAGCGCCGCGCGCAGCTCCTCCTCGGAGGCGTCCGCCACCGCGTAGCCCACGAGCCGCCGCGGGCCGCCGCGCTCGCCCTCGGCCACCACGGCCGCCGCCCGGACGTCCGGCCGGCGCAGCAGCGCTGCCTCGACCTCGCCGAGCTCGATCCGGTGGCCCTGGATCTTCACCTGGAAGTCCGCGCGCCCGAGGAACTCGATGTCGCCGTCCGGCAGGTAGCGGCCGAGGTCGCCGGTACGGTAGAGCCGCTCCCCCGTCACCGGGTGGCGCGGGAAGGCCGCGCGGGTCTTCTCCTCGTCGCCGAGGTAGCCGCGGGCCAGGCCGGTGCCCGCGATGTACAGGTCGCCGGGGACCCAGGCCGGGCGCGGCCGCAGCGCCTCGTCCAGCACGTGGAAGCGCTGGTTCCGCATCGGCCGGCCGTACGGGATGCTCGTCCGCTCCGGGTCCACCTCGGTGATCGGGTGCAGGATCGACCAGATCGAGGCCTCGGTCGCGCCGCCCAGGCCGACGACCCGCGCGTCCGGCAGGACCGCGGCGACGGCGCCGGGGAGGGTGACGGGGATCCAGTCGCCGCTCATCATCACCAGCCGCAGCGGGAACGGGCCGCCGAGTGCCCGCACGTGCTCGACGAACATCTCCATCAGCGCGGGGACGCTGTTCCAGACCGTCACCCGGTGCCGGGTCACCAGGTCCAGCCAGGCGGCCGGCTCGCGCTGCGCCGGGGCGTCGGGCAGGACCACGGCGCCGCCGACCGCGAGCAGGCCGAACACGTCGTAGACCGAGAGGTCGAAGTTGAACGCCGACAGCGCCAGCACCCGGTCGTCCCCGGTCACGCCGAACCGGTCGTTGACGTCCCGGATCGTGTTGACCGCGCCGGTGTGCTCGATCATCACGCCCTTCGGCACCCCGGTGGAGCCCGAGGTGAAGATGACGTACGCGAGGTCCTCGGGCCGGGCCGGGGAGGGCGGCAGCGGGCCGTCCGCGCCGGTGTCCTCCGGCTCGGTGTCGACGTGCAGCGCGCGGGTGCCGTCCGGCAGGTCGAGCCCGGCCGCGACCGCCGAGCGGGTCAGCACCAGGCCGATCCCGGCGGCCTCCACGATCATCCGCAGGCGCGGGCCGGGCACGGCGGCGTCGACCGGCACGTAGGCGGCCCCGGTCTTGAGGACGGCCAGCGCCGCGACGACCTGCTCCCAGCCCTTGTCCAGCACGATGCCGACCAGCGCGCCCGGGCCGGCGCCGTCCTCGATCAGCCGACGGGCGATCCGGTCGGACCGGCGGTCCACCTCGCGGTAGCTGAGGGTCCGGGCGGCGGTGATGACGGCGGGCGCGTCCGGCCGGGCGGCGGCCTGCCGCAGGAACGCGTCGTGCAGCAGCTCGGCGGGGACGGGGCCGTCGGTGGCGTTGACGGCCCGGCGGACCGCCAGGTCGGCCTCCGGCGCGAGCACGGCCGGCGGGCGGCGCCACGCGCCCTCCTCGCACAGGCCGCGCACCAGGTCCCGGTAGGCCTCCCACATCCCGTCGACGACGCCCTCGGGGAACACCTCCTCCACCACGTCCCAGTTCAGGACCAGCTCCCCGGCCTCCTCCAGGGCCTGGTGGTCGAGCCACACCTGCGGGGTGCGCACCGAACTGGAGGCCAGCTCGCCGGCGGTGCCGAGCGCGGTCAGCGCGGTGAGCGCCCCGCGCTGCTCCGGGCCGCCGTCGGCGGTGTTGTCGGTGTTGTCGCCGTCGGCGGTGTTGTCGGCGGCGGCGCTCCGGGCGGAGAAGCCGATCGTGCTGGTGAAGACCACCGGCATGCCCGCCAGGCCCGTCCCGCCGCGGGTGCGGTTGAGTTCGCGCAGCACCTCGACGCCGCTGACGTGGCCGTGTTCGAGGTCGGCCAGCAGCTGGTCCTGGAGGCGCGCGGCGCCCGCGGCGAAGGCCTCGCCGGGGGCGGCGTCGACCTCCAGCAGGGTGGTGGCGCTGAGGTTGCCGACCACCCGGCCGGCGTCCTCGTGCAGCGGCCGCCGGTGGAACGCCAGCAGGTTGAGCGTGAAGCGCGGCGAGGCGCTCCAGGCGCCCAGCACCTGCGCGTACGCGGCGCACAGCGCGGCCGAGGGCGAGAGGCCCGCCGCCGCGGCGTGCTCCTTGAAGCGTCGCCACGCCCCGGCCCCGACCCGGGCCGTGCGGTGGACGAACTCCGGCCGCCGGGGCGCCGGGCCCGGACGCAGCGGCAGGGCGGGCGCGGGCGGCAGCGAGTCGACGCGGGCCCGCCAGTAGGCGAGCGACCGCTCGCGTCCCTCGGCGTCCGCCCCGGCGGCGGCGAGCACGTAGTCGCGGTAGGTGACGGCCGGGGCGGGGGTCGCGGGCGCCCCGTGGCGGTAGGCCTGCGCCCACTCCCGGAACAGCAGCCCGGAGCTGCGGCCGTCGATGATCAGCGCGTCGAAGTTGAGGTGCAGCCGGGTGGTGCGGGCGTCGAGCAGGGTGGCCCGGACGTCGAACAGCGGCCAGGCCTCGGTGTCGAAGAGCTGGTCCCGCATCTCCCGGTGGATCGCGGCCAGCCGGCGCTCCCGCTCGGCGGGGTCGCAGGCCCGCAGGTCGACGGTGGCGATCCGGTACTCGGGGACCTCGGCGAGCACCCGCTGGTGCCCGTCCCGGGAGACGACCGCGCGGAGCATGTCGTGCCGGTCGACGAGCTGCCGGAAGGAGGCGGCCAGCCGGTCCGGGTCGGTGTCGGTCAGGTCCACCTCGACCAGGAAGGAGGTGGAGACGTTGCCGAGCTCGAAGGCGTCGGTCCGGCCGACCAGGTAGGCCTGCTGGAGGTCGGTGAGCGGGAACGGCTCGTGGCGGGCCGCCGGGTCGGCGACCAGCGCCGTCCCGGGCCGTCGGGCGTCAGCGCCGCTGCCGCTGCCGTCGTTGTCGCCGCGTGCGGCCCGGACGGCGTCGGCGATCGCGGTGACGCTACGGCCGTCCAGCAGGTCGCGCAGCGGCAGGTCCACGCCGAGCCGCCGGGCGAGGGTCTGCCGGATGTCCATCGCGATCAGCGAGTCGACGGCCAGGCGCCGCAGCGGCAGCTCCCGGTCGTCGCCGGTGACGGCCGCGCCGCGCGCCCGGCCGACGATGCCGGCCACCAGCTCGACGACGTCCTCGACGGGTCCCTGCCTCGCGGGCGGCTCCGTCGCGGGCGTCTCCGTCGCGGGCGCGGTGGGCGGCAGGGCGTCCGGCACCGCCTCCAGGCGTACGCCGTCGGCGAGCGCCACCGGCGTACCGTCGGGGCCGACCAGCCGTACCTGCGCGACCAGCGACCCCTCCGGTGCCGGCGCCCCGGTGCGGCGCGGGGCGCCGGTCCAGAGCCAGTAGCGCTCGCGCTGGAACGGGTACCCGGGCAGGCGCACCGGCGGCCCGGCGGGCTCGCCGTGCACGCGCGCCCAGTCGATCCGCGCGCCCCGGGTGTAGAGCGCGCCGAGGCTGTCGAGGAGGGTGCGCCGGGCGTCCTCCCCCGGGCGCAGCGACGGCAGGACCACGGTGTGCCCGGCCGCCCGGACCTCGTCGAGCAGCGGCGAGGCGGGCCCGAGCTCGACGAAGGTGCGGTGGCCGTCCCGCAGCAGCGCGGCGAGGCCGGCGGCGAACCGCTCCGACCCGGCGGCGTCCGGCCCGGCCGTCTCCGGCGCGGCCGCGTTCCGGAGCGTACGGGCCGCCACCAGCGCGTCCTCCGGGCTCATCGTGCCCGTGACGCACGCGGCCACCAGCTCGCCGGTGCCGTGGCCGAGGACCGCGGCGGGCCGCACGCCCCACGAGCGCCACAGCTCGGCGAGCGCGTAGCCGACGGCGAACGGCGAGAGCCGGCCGCCGGGCGCCTCGGCGCACTGGTCCAGGGCGCGGCGGAAGACCGGCTCGGCCTCAGCCAGGACGGCGACCGCCTCGGCGTCCGGCCCGGCCAGGGGGCCGGTGGCGCCGGTGAGGAGGAACACCGGGCCCCGGCCGCCCTCCGGGGTCCGGGTGCCGACCCGGACACCGGGCGGCGGCTCCTCCTCCCGGCGGGTCCGCAGGAGGAGGTCCCGCAGCTCGGCGGCCGAGGAGGCGACGGCCGTCAGCCGGTGCGGGAAGTGCGCCCGGCCGAGGCCGGTGGCCCGGCAAACCGCCGCCAAGCCGGACCCGCCGGCCGCGCCCGGCCCGTCGTCCGCGAGCAACTCGGTGTAGCGGTCGGTGAGTTCGGCGAGCGCGGCCGGCGACTTGGCGGACAGGGTCAGCAGCCGCGGCCCGCCCGGACCGGCCTCCCCGTCCCCGACCTCCCCGGCCTCCAAGGCGGCCGGGGCCTCCTCGATGATCACGTGGGCGTTGGTGCCGCTGATGCCCTGCGAGGACACCCCGGCCCGCCTGGGCCCGTCCGCCCCCGGCCAGGCGGCCCGCTCGGCGACCAGCTCGACCGCGCCCGCCGACCAGTCGACGTGCGGGGTGGGCTCGTCCGCGTACAGGGTGGCGGGGAGCGTGCCGTGACGCATCGACAGCACCGTCTTGATCACCCCGGCGACGCCCGCCGCCGCCTGGGAGTGCCCGATGTTGGGCTTCAGCGAGCCCAGCCGCAGCGGCCGGTCCCGGTCCTGCCCGTAGGCGGCCAGCAGGGCGCGCGCCTCGATCGGGTCGCCGAGCTCCGTGCCGGTGCTGCTCGCCTCCACCACCTGGACGTCGCCGGGCGACAGCCGCGCGTCCGCCAGCGCCTGCCGGATGACCCGCTGCTGCGCCGACCCGCTCGGCGCGGTGAAGCCGTTGCTGGCACCGTCCTGGTTCACCGCGCTGCCGCGCACCACGGCCAGCACCGGGTGGCCGTGCCGCCGCGCGTCCGACAGCCGTTCCAGCAGCAGCACGCCCACGCCCTCGGAGAGCCCGCTGCCGCCGGCCCCGGCCGAGAACGGGCGGCACCTGCCGTCCGGCGCCACGCCCTGCATCCTGGTGAACTCGGTGAACAGCTGCGGGGTGGACATGACCGTCACCCCGCCCGCCAGCGCCATCGCGCACTCGCCGCCGCGCAGCGACCGGACCGCCAGGTGCAGCGCGACCAGCGAGGACGAACAGGCCGTCTCCACGGTGATCGCCGGACCGCGCAGGCCGAGCGTGTACGAGATCCGGCCGGACGCCGCGCCGCCCACCGCCCCGGTGGTCAGGAAGCCCTCGGCCTCCTCGGGCACCTCGCCGCGCCCCAGCCCGTAGTCGAGGTTCGACAGGCCGGCGAACACCCCGGTCTCGGTGTCGCGCACCGACTCCGGGTCGATCCCGGCGTCCTCGAAGGCCCGCCAGGCGGTCTCCAGCAGCAGCCGCTGCTGCGGGTCCATGGCCAGCGCCTCACGCGGGCTGATCCCGAAGAAGCCGGCGTCGAACTCGGCCGCGTCGTACAGGAATCCGCCGGAACCGGTCAGGCTCCGGCCGCCGCCCTCGGGGTCGTACAGCCCCTCCTCCCAGCCCCGGTCGCGGGGGAACGCGCCGACGCTCTCCCCGCCCTCGGCCAGCAGCCGCCACAGCGCGTCGGGCGAGTCGACCCCGCCCGGGTACCGGCACGCCATGCCGACGATCGCGATCGGCTCCCGCTCCCCCTCCTCCAGCTCGCGCAGGCGCCCGCGCGCCTCGTGCAGGTCGAGGGTGAGGCGCTTGAGGTATCCGAGCAGCTTCTCGTCCGATGCTGATGCCATGACGGATCGGTCCTCCGTGGGGATCTGGTGGGCTCGTGGTCGTAGGGGGTGGGGGGTGGGGCGGCGGACCGGGGTCAGATGAGCTCGCGGTCGATGAAGTCGAGGAGCTCCTCGGCGGTCGCGGCCTCGACGAGGGCCGCCACGTCCTCGTCGAGGGCCGTCGCGTCCTGGTCGCACTCCCCGGCGGCCGGCTCGGGCCCGGTTCCCTCAGCCGGCCCGGTCTCCTGGACGGGCGGGGCGATCCCGGCGTCCAGGACGGCGACCAACTCGGGCAGCGTCGGCGCCTCGAACAGCAGGGTGAGCGGGAGCTTCAGCCCCGTCGCCGTGCCGAGGCGGTTGCGGAACTCGACCGAGGTGAGCGAGTCGAAGCCGAGCTCGCCGAACGGCCGGTCGTCCGGGATCGCCTCGGGCCGGGAGCCCAGGACGGCGGCCATGTGGGTCCGGACCAGGTCGGCCAGGGCGTCGGCGCGTTCACCGGCGGTCAGGCCGCCCAGCTCCTCGCGCAGCGGGCGGTGCCGCCGTGGCGTCGGGCCGTTCTCGCCCCGCCCCGCTCCGGCGGTCGCCACGACCTCGCGCAGCACCGGCGGGAGGTCCGGTCCCAGGTCGCGCAGGACCTCGCGGTCGAGCCGGGCGGGCACCAGGACGGCGTGCGGTGACGGCAGCGCCGCGTCCAGCAGGGCCAGGCCGTGCCCGGGGTCGATCTCCACCAGCCCGGCCCGGGCGAAGCGGGCGCGGTCGGCGTCACCGAGGGCGCCCAGCATGCCGTCCGGGTCGCCCCACAGGCCCCAGGCCAGCGCGAGGGCGGGCAGGCCCTGGGCGCGGCGGTGCCGGGCGAGCCCGTCGAGGAAGGCGTTGGCGGCGGTGTAGCCGCCCTGGCCGGCGCCGCCGAGCGTCCCCATCACCGAGGAGACCAGGACGAAGGCGGTGAGCGGGTGACCGGCGGTCAGCTCGTGCAGGTGCCAGGCGCCGTCGGCCTTGACCCGCATCACCCGGTCGATCCGCGCGGGGGTGAGCGAGGCGACGGGCGCGTCGTCCACCACGCCGGCGGCGTGGATCACGGCGGTCAGCGGGTGCCGGGCGGGGACCGCCGCGATCATCGCGGCGACGGCGGCCCGGTCGGCGACGTCCACGGCCGCGAACGCCACCTCGGCGCCGAGCCCGGTCAGTTCGGCCGCCAGCTCGGCGGCTCCCGGCGCATCGCCTCCCCGGCGGCCGGCCAGCAGCAGCCGCCGGGCGCCGTGCCCGGTGACCAGGTGCCGCGCCACGGCCCGGCCGATGGCGCCCGTCCCGCCGGTGATCAGGACGGTTCCGTCCGGGTCGAGGACCGGCGGGACGGTGAGCACGACCTTGCCGACGTGGGTGCCCTGGCGCAGCAGCCCGAAGGCCTCGGGCGCCCGCCGGACGTCCAGGTCGGTGACGGCGGGCCAGCCGAACGCGCCCCGGGCGAACAGCTCGACCGTCCGCTCCAGCAGGCGGGCGAGGTGCTCGGGCGGCAGCTGGAGCAGGTTGAACGCCCGGTAGCGCACGCCGGGGTGCGCGGCGGCCACCTCGGCGGGGTCGCGCTGTTCGGTCCGGCCGAGCTCGACCAGGAGCCCGCCGGGACGCAGCAGCCGCAGCGACTCGTCGACGAGCTCGCCGGTCAGCGAGTTCAGGACGAGCGCCATCCGCCGGTCGCCCGCGTCGGGGCCCGCAGCCGGGCCCGCACCCGGGCCGGCACTCGGGCCGGCACTCGGGCCGGCACCGAAGCGGGCGCCGAAGCCGGGCTCGCGGGAGGAGGCGAGGTGGTCGTCGTCGAGGCCGAGGGCGCGCAGCGCGGGCCACTTGGCGGGGCTCGCGGTCGCGAAGACCTCCGCGCCCAGGTGCCGGGCCAGCTGGACGGCGGCCAGGCCGACGCCGCCCGCCCCGGCGTGGACCAGCACCCTGTCCCCCTCACCCACGCCGCCCAGTTCGACCAGGGCGTGCAGGGCGGTCAGGTGGGCGACCGGCACGGCGGCGGCCCGGGTGAAGGACCAGTCGTCCGGGATCCTGACCAGGGTGCGCTGATCGGCCTGGGCCACCGTGCCGAACGCCGCCGGGAACAGGCCCGTCACCCGGTCGCCGACGGCCAGGCCGGTGACCCCGGGCCCGGTCGCGGTGACCACGCCCGCGCCCTCCAGACCGAGCGGGCCCGGATCGCCGGGGTGCATGTCGAGCGCGCCCAGGACGTCGTGGAAGTTCAGCCCGGCGGCGCGGACCGCGACCCGGACCCGGCCGGGGCCGGGCTCGGCGGCGGCCTCGGGACAGGGTCGCAGCTCCAGGCCGGTGAGGGTGCCGCGCTCGGGGATGTCCAGGTGCCAGGCCGCCGCGTCCTCGGGGGGCCGCAGCGCGGGATCGCCCACGGCGGACACCAGCCGGGGCACCAGGACGGCGCCGTCGCGGACGGCCAGCTGGTTCTCCTCCGGGGTCAGTACGGCGGCCGGGACCTCGGGGGCGCCTTCGATCGTGGGAGTGCCTTCGGTCGCGGTGGTGCCGGGGGCCAGGTCGACCAGGGTGAACCGGCCCGGGTGCTCGACCTGGGCGGTGCGCACCAGGCCCCAGACCGCCGCCTGGGCGAGGTCCCGGACGGTCTCGCCGGGCCGTACGGCGACCGCGCCCCGGGTGACCAGCACCAGGCGGGACCCGGCGAGCCGGTCCTCGGCGAGCCACCGGGCGAGCAGGTCCCGGGTGCGGTGGACGGCGGTCCTGGCCGCCGTCGCCGGGTCGGTGGCGTCCTGCGGTCCGTACGGTCCGTGCGCCCCGGTCGGGCAGTCCACCACGGTGGGCGTGTCCGGGTCGGCCGCCGCGAGCAGTGCGTCCGGGTCGAGGGCGTCCCACGGGACGACCGGCACCGGGCCGGCCGGCGACGTCACCGGCTCCGACTCCCGCAGCGGTTCCCAGCCGAGGGCGAACAGCGAGTCGCGCGCGGCGGCGGCCGGGTCGGGGTGCCCCGCCGCGACCGGGCGCAGCTCCACCGCCTCGACCAGCCCCACCGGCTCCCCCGAGGCGTCGAGCAGGGCCAGCGGGAGGCCGCCGTCCGAGGCGGGCCCGGCCTGCACCCGCAGGGACGTCCGGCCGCCGGCCGGAGCGGCCGTCAGGGACACTCCGCGCCAGCGCACCGGCTGTACGGGCCGCCCCTCGTGGCCCGGGGCGGCGGCGATCAGACCGTGCAGGGAGGCGTCGAGCAGGGCGGGGTGCAGCCGGTAGGACCCGGCGTCGGCCTCCGCCGGCTCCGGCAGGACGGCCTCGGCGTACTGCTCGCCGCCGGCGCCCCGCCAGGCGGCCCGCAGGCCCTGGAAGGCCGGCCCGGGCTGGTGGCCGCGCAGGGCGAGGTCCTCGTACATCCGGGTCGACGGGACCGGCGTCGCGCCGGTCGGCGGCCAATCGGTGGCGGCCCGGTTCCGGAGCGGGGCCGGGTCCTGCGCAGGGATGTGGTCGGCGCTCAGGGTGCCGGTGGCGTGCTCGATCCACTCGCCCCCGCCCGTCGCCCGGCCCGAGATCCGGCAGGTCCGCAGCCCGTCGACGTCCGCGCCGGACACCCGTACGCGCAGGTCGACGGCGCCGTCCGCGGGCAGCTCCATCGGGGTGGCGACGGTCAGTTCCTCGATCCGCGCCGTCCCGGCCTTCGCTCCCGCGTGCAGGGCCAGCTCCAGGAAGGCGGTGCCCGGCACGACGACCGTCCCGGCGAGGACGTGGTCGGCCAGCCAGGGGTGGCTGCGGGCCGACAGCCGTCCGGTGAACACCGTCTCGCCGTCGCCGAGTTCGACGGCCGCGCCGAGCAGGGGGTGCTCGGCCGGCGCCTGGCCGAGGTCGGCCGTGCCGGTCGGCCCGGCCGCTCCGGTGAGCCAGTAGCGGCGGCCCTGGAAGGGGTAGGTGGGCAGGTCGACGTGGCCGGCCGCCGCACCGGTGAGGCGCTCCCAGGCGACGGGCAGACCGCGGACGTGGGCCTCGGCGGCGGAGGTGAGGAAGCGGCGCAGGCCGCCGTCGTCGCGGCGCAGCGAGCCGGTGACGATCCCGTCGACGCCGGCCTCCTCCAGGATCTGGCCGATGCTGCCGCCCAGCACCGGGTGCGGGCCGACCTCGACGAAGGTGGTGTGGCCGGAGGCGACGAGCGCCTCGACGGCCTCCTGGAAGCGCACGGTGTGCCGCAGGTTCCGGTACCAGTAGGCCGCGTCCAGCCCGGCGCCGTCCTGCCAGTCGGCGGTGACCGAGGACATCAGCGCGATCCCGCCGCCGCGCGGCGTCAGCGGCGCCAGCCCGGCCAGGAGCTCCGCCCGGATCGGTTCGACCGCCGGGCAGTGCGAGGCGAAGGCCGCCGGGATCACCCGGGCGTTGACGCCCTCGGCCCGGTACCCGTCGACCAGGGCGGCGATCGCGTCCGGGGCGCCGGCCACGGCGGTGACGGCCGGTCCGTTGACCGCGGCGATGCTCAGCGCGCCGAGGCGCTCCCGCACCCGCGCGGCGGGCAGCGGGACGACGGCCATCGCCCCCCGGCCCATCAGGTCGACGGCCAGGCGGCTGCGCAGCGCGATGGCGCGGGCGCCGTCCTCCAGGGAGAGCGCCCCGGCCACCACGGCGGCGGCGAGCTCGCCCTGGGAGTGGCCGACCACGGCGTCCGGGACGACCCCGGCCTCCCGCCACAGCTCGGCCAGCGACACCATCACCGCCCACAGCGCGGGCTGCACGACATCGATCCGGTCGAGCGGGGACGCGCCGGTCGGCGCGCCGGTCCGGGAGTCGGTCCGGGCGTCGGACGCGGCGTCCGTCCGGGCCTCGGCCGGGGCGTCCGTCCGGGTTTCGGCCCGGCCATCGGCCAGGACGTCGGCCAACGACCAGTCGACGTACGGCGCGAGCGCCCGCTCGCACTCGGCCAGGCGGGCCGCGAACACCGGGCTCTCGGCGGCGAGTCGCGCCGCCATCCCGCGCCACTGGCCGCCCTGGCCGGGGAAGACCAGGACGGTCCGGCCGGGCTCGCCGGCCCGGCCGGTGACCAGGCCGGGGGCCTCCTCGGCGCGGGCCAGCGCCGCCAGCGCCCGCTCGGCCTCCGGCCGGTCGGCGGCGACCACCACGGCACGTTCGTCCCAGGAGGTCCGGGCGGTCAGGGCCGGCGCGGCGGCGACCGGGTCGAGCGGCCCGTCGGCCAGCCCGCGGGCCCGCTCCCGCAGCGCCTCCGGGGTGCGGGCCGACAGCACGACTGGCACCACGGGCGGTGCCGCCGGTTCTCCCGCCGCCCCGGGCCCGGTCGGCTGCCCGGCCTGCTGCCCGGCCGGCGGCTCGGTCAGGATCACGTGCGCGTTGGTGCCGCTGATCCCGAACGAGGAGACGCCGCCGCGCCGGGGCTCCCCGGTCTCCGGCCAGGGCCGGGCCCGGTCGAGCAGGGCCACCGAGCCGGCCGTCCAGTCCACGTGCGGGGACGGCTCGTCGGCGTGCAGCGTGGCGGGCAGCGCGCCCCGCCGGAGCGCCTGGACCATCTTGATCACGCCGCCGACGCCCGCCGCAGCCTGCGCGTGCCCGATGTTGGACTTGAGGGACCCGAGCCACAGCGGCCGCTCCCGGCCCTGCCCGTACGCGGCCAGCAGGGCGTTGGCCTCGATCGGGTCGCCCAGGGCGGTGCCGGTCCCGTGCGCCTCCACGGCGTCGACCTGCCGCGGCGCGAGCCCGGCGTCGGCGAGCGCGTCCTCGATCACGCGCTGCTGGGCGACCCCGCTGGGCGCGGACAGCCCGTTGGAGGCGCCGTCGGAGTTGACGGCGCTGCCGGCCACGACCGCCAGCACCGGGTGGCCGTGGCGGCGGGCGTCCGAGAGCCGCTCGACCACGACCATGCCCGCGCCCTCGCCCCAGCCGGTGCCGTCCGCCCCGGCGGAGAACGCCTTGCAGCGGCCGTCGGCGGCCAGCACCCGCTGGCAGGACAACTCCACGAACATGCCGGGCGTCGCCATGACGGTGACCCCGCCGGCCAGGGCGAGCGAGCACTCCCCGGCCCGGACCGACCGCACCGCCTGGTGCAGCGCGACCAGCGACGCCGAGCACGCGGTGTCCACCGTCAGCGCGGGCCCGTTCAGCCCGAGGACGTACGCGATCCGCCCGGAGACCACGCTCACGCTGGTGCCGGTCAGCAGGTGCCCAGCGACGCCGGGCCCGGCCGTCTCCATGCTCGGCCCGTAGCCGGAGTGCATCGCCCCGGCGAACACGCCGGTCCGGCTGCCCTTCAGCGCGGTGGGGTCGATCCCGGCCCGCTCCAGCGCCTCCCAGGCGACCTCCAGCAGGAGCCGCTGCTGCGGGTCCATGGCGAGGGCCTCGCGCGGGCTGATCCCGAAGAACTCCGCGTCGAAGTCCGGGACGTCCCGGACGAAGCCGCCCCGGCGGACGTAGGAGGTGCCGGCCCGGTCCGGGTCCGGGTGGTGGAGCGCCGCCAGGTCCCAGCCCCGGTCGTCGGGGAAGTCGCCGATGGCGTCGGTGCCGGCGTCGACCAGGTCCCACAGGTCCTCGGGCGAGCGCACCCCGCCGGGGAAGCGGCAGGCCATGCCGACGATGACCACGGGGTCGTCGGCCTCGTCGTCGTTTCCGGCCTTGCCGTCGTTGTCGTCGTTGTCGGCCTCCGGCTCGGCCGCGTTGTCGCTCTCCGGCTCGGCCTCGTCGTTCGCCCTCAGCGCGCCGATCGCGGCGGCGAGGGCGGCCGGGCTCGGGTGGTCGTACAGGACGGTGCTCTCCAGGTTCAGCCCCGTCGCGGCCGCCAGCCGGTCGCGCAGTTCGAGCGTCATGGCCGAGTCCAGGCCCATCTCGCGGAACGTCCGCCCGGGCCGGACGTCGGTGGCCGAGCCCGTGCCCAGCACGACGGCGGTCAGGCTCCGGACCAGCTCCAGGACCGACCGCCCGTCCAGGCCCGGAACCGGCGCCAGGGCCGGAACCGGCGCCGGCGCCCGCGTCCCCTCGTCCGCCCGCTCGCTCCCGGTGGCCCCCGGCATCCCGGACGGCCAGTAGGAGCGGCGCTGGAACGGGTAGGTCGGCAGGTCGGCGAGCGGCGCCGAGGCGGGCAGCAGCGCGGACCAGTCGACCGGGACGCCCCGGACGAAGGCCTCGGCCGCCGCCGTGAGGAACCGCCGGCGGCCGCCGTGGCCGCGCCGGAGCGTGCTCAGCGCGGCGCCGTCCCCGCCGTGCAGGTCGATCGCCTGCCGGACGCCCATCGCCAGCACCGGATGCGGGCTGATCTCCAGGAAGGTCGAGTGGCCCGCGTCCAGCAGGCGTTCGACGACCGGCCCGAACCGCACCGGCTCGCGCAGGTTGCGGAACCAGTACCCGGGGCCCAGCTCGGCGGTGTCGACCGGTCCGGCGGTGACGGTCGAGTGGAACGGCACGTCGGTGGAGCGCGGGGCGATCCCGGCGAACGCGGCGAGCAGGCCGTCCCGCAGCTCCTCGACGGCCGCGCTGTGCGAGGCGTAGTCGATCGGGATCCGCCGGGTGCGCACCCGCTGCCCGTAGTGGGCGGCCAGCGCGTCGAGCGCGGCCGCCGGCCCCGCCACCACCGTGTGCGCCGGGCCGTTGACCGCCGCGACCGACAGCCCGGGGCCGCCGACCGCCGCGCGGTCGACTCCCGCGAGCTCGGCCGCCGCGAGGTCCCGCTCCACCCGCTCGGCCGGGAGGTCCACCGACAACAGGCCGCCACCGCCCGCGATCCGGTTCAGCACCCGGCTGCGCAGGGCCACGATCCGCGCACCGTCCCGGAGCGACAGCGCGCCCACGGCGGTGGCGGCGGCGATCTCGCCCTGCGAGTGCCCCACCACGGCGGCCGGCTCCACCCCGGCCGAGCGCCACAGCGCGGCCAGCGACACCATCACGGCCCACAGCGCGGGCTGGACCACCTCGTCGCCCTCCAGCGGCGGCGCGCCGGGGACCCCGCGCAGGACGTCGGCCAACGACCAGTCCACGTACGGGCGGAGGGCCTCGGCGCACTCGTCGATCCGCTCGGCGAAGAACGGGGAGGTCTCGATCAGCTCCGCCGCCATGCCCGTCCACTGCGAGCCCTGGCCGGGGAAGACGAAGACCGGCCGCACCGGCGGCCCCTCGTGCCGGCCCTCCACCACGGCCGCCGACGGCCGCCCGGCCGCCCGGTCCGCGAGTTCGGTGAGGAAGCCGTCCCGGTCGTCCGCGACGACCACGCAGCGGTGCTCGAACGCGGTGCGGGTGACGGCCAGCGACCGGCCCACCGAGGCCACCCCGAGCGCCGGACGCGCCGCCACATGGGCGCGCAGCCGTTCGGCCTGGTCCCGCAACGCGGGCTCGTCCCGCCCGGACAGGACCCAGGGCAGCGCCCCGGCCTCCTCCTTCTCCTCGGGGGCCGTGTCGGCTGCGTCCACGCCCGGCCAATCCGACAGAATCACATGGCAGTTGGTGCCGCCGATCCCGAACGAGCTGACTCCGGCGACCAGTTGACCGTACGGCGAGGGCCAGGCCCCGGCCTCGGTGTTCACCCGCAGCCGCAGCTCGTCGAGCGGGACCCGCTCGCCGGGCCCGACGTGGTTCAGGCTGGGCACGAGCTCGCGCTCGGCGAGGCACAGGACGGTCTTGATGAACCCGGCGATCCCCGCCGCGCCCTCCAGATGGCCGATGTTCGTCTTCACCGACCCGACCAGCAGCGGATCGCCCTCGCCGCGCACCGAGCCCAGCGCCGCACCGAGCGCCGCGGCCTCGACCGGGTCGCCGGCCCGCGTCCCCGAACCGTGCAGCTCGACGTACTGGACCTCGCCCGGCTCGACGCCCGCGTCGACGCAGGCCTCCAGGAGCACCCGCTCCTGCGACGCCCGGCCCGGGGTCGGCAGCGTCTGCGTCGCGCCGTCGTTGTTCAGCGCGCTGCCGCGGATGACGGCGTGGATGCGGTCGCCGTCCCGGACGGCGGCCTCCAGCAGCTTGAGCACCACCACCCCGCCGCCCTCACCGCGGACGTAGCCGTTGGCGCGGGCGTCGAAGGTGAAGCAGCGCCCGTCCGGCGACAGCGTTCCGGCCCGCTCCAGCGCCCGGGTGCTCTCCGGCGCGAGGACCAGGCTCACCCCGCCGGCCAGCGCCAGCTCGGACTCGCCGCTGCGCAGGCTCGCGCACGCCAGGTGCACGGCGGCCAGCGAGGACGACTGACCGGTGTCCACCACCAGGCTCGGACCGTGCAGGCCCAGCGTGTACGAGATCCGGTTGGCGGTCACCCCGCGCTGCAGCCCGGTCAGGGTGTGCCCGGTCACCGCGTCGGGGCCCAGCCCGTGCAGCAGCGTCGCGTAGTCGTCCGCGATCACCCCCAGGAACACGCCCGTCCGGCTGCCCTCCAGGGCGCCCGGCAGGGTCCTGGCGTCCTCCAGCGCCTCCCACGCCAGTTCGAGGGCCAGCCGCTGCTGCGGGTCCATCGCCACGGCCTCGCGCCGCGAGATGCCGAAGAACTCGGGGTCGAACCCGTCCACCCCGTCCAGGAACCCCCCGCGCGCCGGGCCCCGGCCGCCCCGCCGCCCGACCACCGCGTCACCACCGCCGCGCAGCAGCCGCCAGAACGCCTCCGGCCCGTCCGCCTGCGGGAACCGGCAGCCGACCCCGACCACCGCGACCGCGCGCGCCGGGAGCTCACGCCCGCCACGACAACCAGCACTGTCCATCATCGATGCCCCCCCGCAGTGAGAATCAGACGGCCGACCACCGGAAGGCCCCGACGGACCACCGGGTCGTCGCCCCGGGTCCGCCCTTGAACCGGCGGGTTCGGTCGCGGGAGATCCCGGCCGCCACCTCGGCGCCGATGCCCGCCCCACGAGGATGCGCCCGCCCGCACACCACCGGAACCCGTCCCGGGGGTTCATGATCGTGCGTTGCTGAACCCCGAAGGGGCCCGCACATACCCGACATACCGGGCACCTTGCGGCGAGCCGCCCGGAGGGCCGCCCGAAGCCTCCGGGCCGCGACCATCCACGGGCGGACACCCGCGGACCACCACTCCGGCACGCTCCGGGTCGGGTCCGGAGCGTGCCGCAACAGCGCCGGGGGCGGCGGCCCGACGACCGCGCAGGACCGGGTCACGGCCTCGCAGGAGGCCACAACGGCCAAGTACCGCACAGGGGTTGAGGAACATCCAGGCCGGATCGCGACTGGTGCGCGGCTGACAGGCCGTCGCCGAGGTGACCGGCCCGCTCGCACCGGGGGGCGCGCGGCACACCCGGCGGTTCAGTCCTGGAGGGAGGCGAGCCAGGCGGTCAGCAGACGGTTGACCTCCGCAGGGCGCTCCTGCTGGATCCAGTGCCCGCAGCCCTCCAGGATGTGGGCGGAGGCCAGGCCGGGGAGGGTGGTCGGGTAGGCCTCGATCGCGTCGGCCATCCAGGTCGTGGAAGCGTCCAGGGCGCCGCCGATGAACAGGGACGGCTGCCTGATCGGGGCTCCGGCGTACTGGGCGAGGTCCTCCCAGTCGCGGTCCATGGTGCGGTAGCGGTTGAGGGCCCCGGTCATGCCGGTGCGCTCGAACTCCCCGGCGTACACGTCGAGGTCGTCCTCGGTCAGCCAGGCGGGCAGCCTGCCGCCGGGGAAGCGATCGCGCAGCCGGCCGCCGGCGCGGGCCACGAAGTGCGGGTCGGGCTCGCCCCGGGCGGGCATCGTGTCGGCGGACATGGCCGCGTAGAAGCCCGCGAGCCAGCCCCGGAGGTCGGGCTCCATCTCCGCTTCGGCCCGGCCGGGCTCCTGGAAGTACGAGACGTAGAACTCCTGGTCGCCGCCCATCCGCGCGAAGACGTCGGTGGGGCGGGGGCCGCCGGGCGGCGCGTAGGGGACGCTCAGCAGTGCGACGGCGCGGAAGACCTCGGGGTGGAGCAGGGCGGAGGCCGCCGCGATGTTGGAGCCCCAGTCGTGCCCGACGACCACCGCCCTCTCCTCACCCAGGGCGCGCACCAGGGCGACGTTGTCCTCCACCAGGTCGAGCATCCGGTAGGCGTCCGTCGCGGCCGGCTTGGAGGAGCGGCCGTAGCCGCGCACGTCGAGCGCCACGGCCCGGTACCCCGCCGCCGCGAGGGCCGGGAGTTGGCGGCGCCAGGAGTACCAGGACTCGGGGAAGCCGTGGACGAGCAGGACCAGTGGTCCGGTGCCCTGCTCGACCAGGTGCAGGCGCCCGGCGGGTGCCTCGATGGTGCGGTGGCGCAGGTCGGTGGACGGCGCGGGCTGGTGCATCGCTTCTCCTCGGTTCACGGGCGGCCGCGGGTACCCGCCGATCATGCGGCGCGGCGGCCGCGCGACGCGAACACCCTTGCCATCGTGGCAAACTGGCAGGACAGGGCGGTGAAGGCGGCACGGCCGCAGGGAGCGGGGCGACGGTGACGGACGACGGCACAGCCGACACGCTGGCGGCCATGGGCCCCCGGCTGCGGACCGCGCGCGAGCGGCACGGCGCCACACTCACCGGCGTCAGTCGCGCGACCGGCATCTCGCTGAGCACGCTGTCGCGGATCGAGACCGGTCGGCGCAAGCCGACCCTGGAGGTCCTGCTGCAACTCGCGAAGGCGTACGGCGTCTCCCTGGACGAGCTGGCCGGCACCGCACCCGCGGCGACCGGACCGCGCGCCCCGGCGCCGCCTCGCTCCGGCAACGACAAGGCGGTGCTACCGCTGACCCGCTACGTCGGGGGCCTGCACGCCCACAAGCACGTCCTCCCCGCCGTCGACGCACCCCCCGCGCGGCCGCGGCAGGTCTCCCACGACGGGTACGAATGGCTGTGCGTCCTGTACGGACGGCTGTGGCTGGCACTCGGCGAGCAGGACCTCGTCCTGAGCGCCGGGGACGTGGCCGAGTTCGACACCCGCACCGCCCACGGAGTCGCGAACGCCGGCCCCGGCGGACCGGTCGAATACCTGATCATGTTCGGACCGCAGGGAGAGCGCCTACGACCGCGCACCCCAACCCCCGACCGCGGCGCCCGGTAGTCCGGAGCACAGCGCCCGGGCCCCGCAACGGTGCCTGCGGCATCACGCCCCGGCGGCGTCCGGACCACGCAGTGGCCGCACAGGGAGCCGAAAGGAGCACCGACCGAGCAGGTTGATGTGGCTCCGCACGAACGGTGAGAGCCGAACCACGCCCTCGTCACGGACGCCAAAAGCACGTCCTCCCAGGGCCGCCCGAGCCGGCCCAGGTCGATCCGGCCGGCAACGGAGTCCTTGCGGCGACCCTGTTGACCGCAGGCCTTCAGACCGAACGCCCTGCGAGGAACAAGGCGGCCCGCTCGTCCAGTTCCGTAGCGCCGTGGACGGTCCGAATGCGCGCAAGGCGGGCGCGCATGTCCGTCACGGCGTCGTCCACCTTCACCGATCGGAGGCCTTCGGCCAGCACGAGGAACTCACACCACGTCGACAGGGCGGCTCCGTAGTTCTCCTGGCGGACCTGCACCGCCCCCAGGTCGGCCAGAACGATCGCATGGCTACGGCGCCGGTCGAGACCGTGAACGTCCAGGGCGACTTGGAGATGCTCCTGGGCCGCTTCGTAGGCGCCGAGTTGGGCGAGGATCATCCCCGAATGGTGAGCCCAGCGACCGATGCTGAAGTGGCTCGCCCAGGAGTCGCCGGGCGTCGGCGAGGATCGCTCGATGTGCCGCTGGGACGTGCCGAGGAAGCGGGTGGCCGTGGTCCGATCACCGTCCTGGGCCGCGGCGTCGGCGAGGGTGGTCTCGTAGTAGGCGAGGGCTTTCGGGTCGTCCAGGCGTTTCGCCTGGTCAACGCACTCCTCCGCGATCCGCACAGCGGCGGCCCGGTAGCCGAGATCGATGGCCTGCACGGCGAGGCCGCGGAGCGCGGTGGCCGCGAGTTCCGCGTCGCCGGCCTCGGCGGCCAGCCGGTACGAATGCGCGTAGTACTTCTGGGCGACGCCATGGTTGCCCTCGTCCTGAGCCATCCATCCGATGAGGTGGGTCAACTGGGCGGCCCCGGCGAAGAGTCCGCGCCCGACGGACTCGGACCAGGCGCCGTCCAGCCATGGACTGACGTTCTCCACGAGGTACTGGACGGCAAGGTGCCGCGCATGACCGCCGCCGAGTTCCGCCGCCGCGTCACCGAGCGACTTGACCATCTGCCGGACAGCAAGGACTTCACCCTGGCCGACCCGGACCGTCGCACCGGAGTTGGCCGTCACCCTGCGGGTGATGCTGTCCAGATCGGGCAGGCCAAGGGCCGCGAGCGCATAGCCGCTGGAGGAGGCCATGAATTCCCGGCGAAGCACTTCGCTCCTTCCCAGCGCGAGGACTGAGCTCACGGTATCGCCCACACCACCCTCGGGCACGTCAACCTGCGCCGCAGGCGCATCATCAGATGAGCCGAACCCAAGCACCTCACAGAGAAACGGCCACCAGTACTTCGGTGCCCGCCCCTGCTTCTCCCATCGGTAAACCTGTCCGCGGCCCGGCCCCTTCCCTCCTCTGCCCTCGACCTTTCCCAGTTCGATGGCGAGACGCTCCTGCGACCAGCCCCTTGCGCTACGTGCCCTTTTGATCATCTCGCCAGTGGAGACATCTTCCGACACGGCGCCCCTTCCCTGGACTACAAGTCGGCCTACAACTGGCTCACAAGCGGCATACAGGCTGGCACCTATTCGCGGACGGTGACGCGGCATTGACTGTACGTCAGCCGTCCAGGGCCGAAAGCCCTGGCTGGGTGGCTCTTCCCAGGTTCAAACACGGCCATGCCATCGATCCCCGCCCGAGGTGTTGCGTCATGAGCGTGCGTTTCCGCCGATTCGCCCTGCCCCGTGTCAACGAGTCGGTTCCCAAGAGCAGGGACCTGGTCGGCCACACGATCCGGGCCTGGATCTCCATGAGCGAAGAGGCGCACGACAACTTGAACCTGATCACCTCCGAGTTGGTTACGAACGCCGTCGAGCACACCACCGCGGACACCATCGTGCTCACCCTCCAGCTGAACACCCGGACCCGGATGGTGACCGTCGGGGTCCAGGACAGCAGTGCGGCCCTGCCGTCCGGCCGTCACGCGGCGCCCGACGACCAGTCCGGACGCGGCCTGTGGCTCATCGCCGCACTGGCGAACCGGCACGGAGCCCAGCTCACCTCAACCGGCAAGTGGGTCTGGGCCGAGGTCGCCCTCCAGCCCCTGGCCCGCGAACAGACCCGCCGCAACGTGCTGCGGCAGATCATCTCGGTCAACAAGGTCCGCCCGCTCATCCGGGCGCGGATCCTCTCGGCCGCCTAACCCCCCTCCTTCTCAACCCGCACGGAACATCCCCGTGCCGGGCCGATCCGTCACGCCTCCGTGACCCTCATCCCGCCGACTCCGGAGAGAGACACCAGTGACCACCCGCGTCGAACGCACGACACGCCCTCAGATCGATCGCCTGCGCGAAGCCCTGCAGCTCGCCGCGCCCGAGGCCCCGACTGTCTCGGCGACCGAGACCGACCGGCTTCTCGTGAACCCCGTCGAGCTCCGCGACCACCTCACCCAACACCTCGGCGACCACGCCAGCCGGGTCCTCGTGACCGGGACTCTCGACAGGCGGCTCGTGCTGATCGAACAGCCGGACGCCCGCTGGGTCGTCGCCGACCTCTCGGGCCATAACCACGACACCCGCTACTGGCCGACCTGGATCACCGGGCACATCGAGATGGACACGCCGGACTCCTGGCTGTCCCTGGCCAACCTCGACGACGCCGCGGTCCATCGCTTCACCAAGCCGACCGTCCTGCTCGCCGCGCTCTACCACCCCGAGCACTTCCCGCTGCCCCGCTTCCCTCTCGGTGTCAGCGACGTGGCCAGGGCCGCCCGGTCCACGCTCACCGGGGAGGTCTCCCTCCTCGACATGCAGCTCGGCACCACGCTGAGCGGCCTCATCATGGCGGTGGCCGAGAACCGGCCGGACATCCTGGGGATCAGCGCGACCTTCGGCCAGCACGACCTCATGACCGAGCTGCTGGACGCCGCCTACTCCCTCGAATCCCAGCCGATGGTGATCGCCGGGGGCAGCCTCACCGCCCGCAACGAAGCCCTCCTCCTGGAGCGCTACCCCAAGCTCCTGGTCGCCCGGGGAGCCGGCGAGCCCACGATCAAAGACCTCCTCGCCCACTGGCACGGTGACATCCCGCTGAACAAGGTCCACGGCATCGGTTACAACGGAGCCGCACGCGGCGAGGGCACTCCGATCATCAGCCGCCGCCGCACCGCCAAACCGGTCAGCAACTCGCAGGACGACATCTTCCCCGAGCTGGACCTCCTGCCAGCCACTTTCGAGCACAAGGGCGTTGCCCAGGCCGAGGGCTCTCGCGGCTGCACCAATTACTGCTCGTTCTGCCCGCGCGGCCACAAGGGGACCTGGTTCGGAAGCCACCCGGAAGCCTTCCCGTGGCTCCTCGAGGAGATGGGGCACATCTTCGACAGGTACCCGCACGTCTCCCGGACGCTCTACCTGGTGGACGAGGAGTTCATCGGCCGCGACGATGGCGCGGTGCCCCGCGCCCTGAACATGGGCTCCACCCTCCACGACGCGGGCTTCACATGGGAGACCAGCTGCCGCGTCGACCAGGTCGTCCGCCTCGACCAGGACACCGCCTGGCACCGCGAGCGCGCCGACATGTGGCGCCGGCTCGTGCAACACGGCCTTCGACGCTGCCTGTTCGGCGTCGAGTCCGGAGTCGACTCGATCCTGGAGCGGTTCAACAAGGAGACCACCGGCGAGCAGATTGCCGTCGCCATCCGCACTCTGTCGGCGCTCGGTGTCCCCACCAGGTTCACGTACATCAGCTTCGACCAGCTCATGACGTTCGAGGAGCTGAAAGCCACCTACGCCTACCAGGGTCGGACCGACCTCCTCCTACGACCGATGCCCAACCTGCCGATCCGGGAGATCGTCGAAGGCGTCCAGGACCCGGAGTGGGTGGCCTGGGCATCCTCCGGCAGGCCCCTGCACAGCGGCATCTCCTACATGCTCGTCAGCATGGAGTGCCTGGTCGGGGCCGCCTACACCAAGCGGGCCCAGGCTGCCGGGCTCACCGGCGAGGTTCGGCCGTCCATGGGCCGGGTCGACTCCCGGTTCGCCGACTGGCGGATCGGCGTCGCCAGCCAGTGGGCCCAGCTCTGGGTCGACAGGAACTTCGCTTTGGACTACACCTTCAAGTCGCTGGAGAAGATGCTCGACGGCGACCCCCGCAGCATCGTCCGAGCCGCCCGGATCGTCCTCAAGTACGCCGCCTACCAGGTCTTCGGCCGCATGATCGACGCGATCGAGCAGACCCCGCCGGTGCCCGGCGAGAAAGGTGCGGAAGCGGCCCTCGGCGCCCGTGTGCGCACCGAACTGGAAGACGAGTTCAAGGCCCTCTCGAAGAAGATGGCCGGCGGCGTCGAGCACGTCCTGCGCAACATCCCCAAGGACTTCGCCGCCATCCTCGACAAGGAGTACCTGCGCTGGGAGCAGACCTCCGAGTGGCGCTCCATCAACGCCTCGGACCCCTGCGGAACCTGAGGAGACGACCATGAAGAAGCGCTACGTGCCCGGCCTCGGCCATGTCTCGGCGATCGGCGCCGGATGCTGGACCATCGGCGGCCTCGCTACCAACGACGGCGTCCCGGTCGGCTGGACCGGAGTGGACGAGGACGAGGCGTACAGTGCCCTCGTCCGCGCCCACGACCTCGGCATCACCCTCTACGACACCGCCGACGCCTATGGCCTCGGCCAGTCCGAGCGCCTGGTCGGCAGGCTCCTGACTACTGCCAACCGCGACCGGCTCACCGTCTCCAGCAAGGTGGGCTATGTCCGCGGAAATGCCGCTCACCCGTACGAGCGAGACCAGATCCTCCGGCAGTTCGACGCCACCCTGGACAACCTCGGCACCGACTACCTCGACCTGTACTCCCTCCACAGCTCCGACTTCGGCCCCGACCATCGCTACCTCGGCGAGGCCGCCAAGACCCTCCGGGAACTGCGCGATCAGGGCCTGATCAAGGCCATCGGCATGCGAGCCCCGCACGAGTTCTGCCTGGCATGGGCCGAGGACGTCAGCCACCCGCGCTGTGCGGAGGCATCCGCGTTCATGCTGAGGTTCGCCGTCGTCCAGCCCGACGTGCTGACCGTCCGCTACAACATGCTCAGTCCCCTGTACGAGCCCATGGACGCCGACATCTTCGACCTCGCCAACAAGTGCGGCGTCGGCGTTCTCATCAAGCAGGCACTCGGGCAGGGGCTGTTGGTCGGCGCCCACCGCACGGATCTCCCGCGCACCTTCCCACTGGGCGACCACCGCCGAGGCGACCCGAAGTTCAGCCCGGCAGCCGTGGGGGCTGTGCGGCACGGTCTGAGGCAACTCGGAGCGGACTTCGGCTACACCCGGGCCGACCTGACCCGCATGGCTCTCCAATACGCCCTCCAGCGATCCGAAAACGCCTCCTTGCTCGTCGGTTTCCGCACCGCCCAGCAGATCAGCGTCAACGTCGCCGCAGTCGGCGATCCGCTCACAGCCCCCGAGATCGACCAGATCCAATCCGTCATGGCGCTCGTCCGCGAGACCATCGCCTCGCTGACCGACACTCAGGAGAAAAGTCCGTGAAGTACACCGAAGTCGAACAGAAGTTCAAGCTCCTCAGCGACCCCCAGGAGCTGAAGGACCAGCTCATCGCCCGGGGCGGCAAAGCCGGCCGGCCGACCCGCCAGGTCGACCACTACTACAACGCCCCCCACAAGGACTTCCTCTCCGGAGACGTGATCTCCGAGTGGCTCCGGATCCGCATCGAGGACGGCATCTCCTCCCTGAACTTCAAGCGGTGGTACCCACTGGAGGAGAAGATCAAGACCCACTGCGACGAGTTCGAGAGCACCGTCTCCGACGCCACGGCCGTCCAGCACATCCTGGACTCCCTCGACTTCACCAAGCTCACCACGGTCGACAAGACTCGCGAAGAGTGGTTCATCGACAGCATCGCCGTCGCCTTTGACAGTGTGGGCGACCTCGGAGACTTCATCGAGTTCGAGTACAAGGGTGAGGCCGAAACCGTTGAGGAGGCCACCGAGAAGATCGAATCCTTCATCGCAGGCCTCGACATCAAGCTCGGCGACCGCATCCACGCCGGCTACCCCCATCTCACCCTCGGGCTGGCCTGACGAACGGGCGCACGACCGTACCGATATACCTGCACCGGACCCTTTGGCGCCGTGCGGATGTTGCGGTTTTCTGCTCTTTACCTCCGAGTGGTGAGGCTTTTTTCGCGGCGTGCTCCAGGCCTGCCTGGAGC